>NZ_JBQQBY010000036.1:0-92546 GCF_052246385.1 Streptomyces sp. 8N616
CGCATGCCCACACCCGGCGGGGGAGATCGTTCGGCCGACTGACCGTCTCGCGTGGTCGGCCGCCCGCCCGCGGCCGAGCGTGGCGGCATGCAGTCAGCACGCCTCGCCCCCGTCCCGCGGAGACAGCGGCGGCCCCGCCAGGCCCGCGCACGCCGCGGACCCGCCGCGAGCCCGCTCCCGTGGCTCGCCGGGCTCGCCGCCGCTTTCACCGTCCTGCAGTTGGTCCTGGTGGTGCCAGGTACCGGCCTCGGCTGGGACGAGACGGTCTACGTCAGCCAGGTCAGCCCGCACGCACCCGCCGCCTTCTTCAGCGCGCCCCGCGCCCGCGGCATCACCCTCCTCGTCGCCCCGGTCACCGAGCTGACCACCTCCACGGACGCGCTGCGGGTCTACCTGGCCGTGCTCTCCGGTTGCGCCCTCTTCCTCGCGCTGTGGGTGTGGCGGCGGCTGCTCCCCGCCCCCGTGCTCGCGCTCGCCGGGGCACTGTTCGCCGGCCTGTGGATCACGCTCTTCTACGGCCCGCAGGCCATGCCCAACCTCTGGGTCGCCTACGGGGCGCTGTTCGCCACCGGCTGTTTCCTGCGGGCCGTCCTGGACCGCACCGACCGCCGCGCGCTCCTGGGCCTCGGCGCCGGTCTCGCCTTCGCCGCGCTCATGCGGCCCTCCGACGCGCTGTGGCTGACGCTGCCGCTCGCCGCCGCGGCGCTGTTCGTACGGGACTGGCGGCGGCCCGCGGTCCTGGCCGTACTGGTGCTGGGCGTGGCCGCAGGCTGCGCGGAGTGGGTCGCCGAGGCGTACCTCCGCTACGGCGGCCTGGCCGCCCGGCTGCAGCGCGCGAGCGAGATCCAGGGCGGCATGGGCTGGCACCTCGCCTTCGACGACCACCTACGGGCGCTGGAGGGGCGGTCGCTGTGCCGCCCGTGCGATGTGCCGTGGCGGCATCCGGTCACGGCGGCCTGGTGGTTCCTGCTGCCGCTGATCGCCGCCGGCGGGCTGCTGGTCGCGGCCCGCGCTCGGCAACTGGCCGTCGCCCTCGTCCCTGCGCTGGCCGGGCTGTCCCTCGCGGTGCCGTATCTGGTGACGATCGACTACGCCGCTCCGCGCTTCCTGCTCCCCGCGTACGCGCTGCTCGCGGTGCCGGTCGCGGTCTGCGTGGTGTGCCTGGTGGCCGACGCCCGGCGGAAGCTGCGGCCGGTCGTCGCGGCGGTCGTCGTCCTGGCGCTTGCCGGGCATGCCGCGGTCCAGTTCGCGGTGCTGGACGGGCTCGTCTCGCGCAGCCGGTCGACGCGGGAAGCGGTGGGGCGCATCGCGGCGGAGCTGCGCGGGGAGGGGGTGCGTCCGCCATGCGTGGTGACGGGGGCGGAGGCGGTGCGGATCGCGTACCGGGCCGGGTGCGCGTCGCGGCAGGCGGGCGGGCACGACGGGAGCATTACGCGGGCGGGACTGGCGAGGGTGGGGCAGGTGAGGCCGGTGGCGGTGCTGGTGGCCGGGGGCGGGAGCGCGCCGCCGTACGCGCGCGGGTGGCGCGCGGTGGACCTGCCGCCGCTGGGCGGGCTCCGCCCCTTCCGCGCATACGTGTCACCGTCGGCCCGTCGCTGAACGCCTGGGGACCCTGCCCCGCAGACGGCCCCCTCGGGCTCGCCCCGGGGCCTGAATGTGATCGACTGGTGGGGGTTCGCAGAGCGGCCTAGGGTCGGGTTGTGAACGTTCGTGTTCACTGGCGTCGCGGATAGACGCCGCGGTGAGCGCAGGTCCGATCATGACGAGCCCGCAACCGTCCCCCGCACCCACTGCCCGCTCCCCGGAGCGGAGCTCGGGCAGCGGGATAGCCCTACTCGTCATCGCGTCCTGCCAGCTGATGGTGGTCCTCGACATCACCATCGTGAACATCGCTCTCCCGCACATCCAGACCACGCTCGACTTCTCGACAGAGAGCCTGTCGTGGGTGATCAACGCCTACACCCTGACCTTCGGCGGCCTGCTCCTGCTGGGCGGCCGGTCCGGGGACATCCTCGGCCGCAGACGGATGTTCATCACCGGCGTGCTGCTCTTCGTCCTCGCCTCGCTGCTCGGCGGCATCGCGCAGAACGAGGCCCAACTCCTCGCCGCACGCTCCCTGCAGGGCGTCGGCGGCGCCATCGCATCGCCCACCGCACTCGCGCTGATCACCACGACGTTCACCGAAGGCCCGGAACGGAACCGGGCGTTCGGGGTCTTCGCCGCCGTCTCCGCGGGCGGCGGCGCAATCGGTCTGCTGATGGGCGGCATCCTCGTCGAGTGGCTCGACTGGCGGTGGGTCTTCTTCGTCAACGTGCCGATCGGCGTGCTCATCGCCCTCGCCGCGACCCGTCACATCCGCGAGTCCGAACGCCATCCGGGCCACTTCGACTTCCTGGGGGCGATCACCTCCACGCTGGGCATGGTGGCCCTGGTCTACGGGTTCATCCGCGCTGCGCAGGACGGCTGGCGGGACACCCTGACCCTGGCGGCCTTCGGCGCGGCTGCCGTCCTCCTGACCACGTTCCTGCTCATCGAGCGGGGGTCGCGGCAGCCCATCACGCCGCTGAAGATGTTCCGCGACCGCAACCGCGCGGGCACGTACGGGATGATGCTGAGCCTGGCCGCAGCCATCTTCGGGATGTTCTTCTTCCTGACGCTGTTCGTGCAGAACGTGCTCGACTTCAGCCCGCTGCAGGCCGGGCTCGCGTTTCTGCCGGTGAGCGCGGTCATCGCGGTCGGTGCAGGGCTCGCCTCGCAGCTGCTGCCGCGGTTCGGCCCCAAGCCGTTCATGGTGACCGGCGGGATCCTCGCCGCGGGCGGGCTCTCGTGGCTGACGCTGACCGACATCCACAGCACGTACCTCGGCAGCATCCTCGGGCCGATCCTGGTCTTCGGCCTCGGGATGGGCATGGAGTTCGTCTCGCTGACCCTGATGGCGGTCTCCGGGGTCGCGACGCACGAGTCGGGTGCGGCCTCGGGCGTGCTGAACACCACCCAGCAGGTGGGCGGCTCGCTCGGTCTGTCGATCCTGGTCACGGCCTTCGGCACGGCCAGCCGCAACGAGGCGACCGACCTCGTACCGCAGTTCCTGCGCGAGGCGACGCCGGCGCAGCGGGCCGCCTTCCAGCAGACGGGGCAGCTGCCGCAGCCCTGGGGCGACCAGGTGCTGACCGCGGGCGTCACCACGGCGTTCATCGTCGCCGCCGGGCTCAGTGCGCTCGCGGCCCTGATCGCACTCTTCGTCATCCAGGTCCGCGCATCCGACCGTGAGCGGCTCCGGGGCGCGATTCCCGGCATCCCGGCGCCGGTCGCGGCCGAGGCCGCCGGGGCCGCGGAAGCCGACCCGCCCGGCGGCGGTGACCCGTCTACCAGTGACTCAACCGGTGACCCGTCTACCAGTGACCCAACCAGTGAGGATGGCGACGGGCCTCGCTCGGACTGAACGCCCGCCGCCGCGAGGCCGGGTGCGGCTTGATGTTGTGGTTGAGGCGGAAGACGTTGTCCGGGTCGTACTGGGCCTTCACCGCCTCCAACCGCCCGTAGTGGTCCGCCCCGAGACCCGCGATGACCCGCTCCGCCCCTTCGTTCCCGATGAAGTTGAGATAGACGTCACCGGTCGACCAGGGCTTGAGGTCGGCCCGGACGTCATACGCCCACTGCCTGCCGCGCTCGTCGTCGGCCGGGTCCGCCCACAGCCCGAAGGGGTGGATCACCCAGGGCGCGCTGCGCCACGGGACGGGATAGTCCGGGTTCCCGCGGGCCGCCGCCCCGCCCAGCGGGAAGATCACCTGCTGGGAGGGCGAGGGCACGATCATGTCGTGCGCGCGGTCGCAGAAGAGGTCCATGGCCTCGTCGGGGAAGGTGCCGAGGTGCTCCGCTGACCAGTAGTTGCGGTAGCCGGGCGGGTCGTCGAGCAGGCACTGGAGCTCCGCATAGGGGAGTTCGAGGGTCAGCTCGGCGTCGTGGCCGAGGCCCAGCACGGGCCGGGCCGCCTCCCGGGCCTCCGGCTCGCCGCCCGCGTACGTGACCAGGACCATGCAGGCCAGCCGCCCGGCCATGCCCTGCGGCACCCACTCCTCGGGCGGCGCCGTGAGAAAGATCAGCCCGCCGCCGATCTCGTCCGGGGCTGAAGCGAGGAAGTCACGGTAGGCGTGCCCCACTTCGGGACCCGCCTCCGCCCGCCACAGCAGCAGCATCGCCGTCACCACGGGCAGCGGGTGGAGGCGGAAGGTGAAGGACGTCGCGACGCCGAAGTTGCCGCCGCCTCCGTGCAGCGCCCAGAACAGCTCGGGGTTCTCGTCGTCGCTCGCCTGCACGGTGCCGCCGTCCGCGGTCACCAGGCGTACGGAGAGCAGGTTGTCGCAGGTGAGCCCGAACTTCCGGTCCAGCCAGCCGGTTCCGCCGCCGAGTGCGTAGCCGCCCACACCGGTGGTCGACACCCTGCCGCCCGGCGTCGCCAGGCCGTACGGCTCTCCCGCCCGGTCGAGGTGGCTCATGGTGGCCCCGCCGCCGACCTGGGCGGTGCGGGCCGCGGGGTCGACGACGACCGCATGCATCCGGCGCAGGTCGATGACGATCCCGCCGTTGGTGAGCGAAGTGCCCGCGACGCTGTGCCCGCCGCCGCGTACCGCGATCTCCAGGTCCTGGTCGCGTCCGAAGCGGATGGCCCGGGCGACGTCCTCCGGGTTCTCGCACTGGGCGATGACCGCCGGGCGCCGGTCGATCATCGCGTTGAAGATCGTGCGGGCTTCGTCGTACGAAGAGTCGCCGGGCGTGATCACGGTGCCCGCGAAGCCGTCGCGCAGACCGGCGAGTGCTGCGGTGTCCACGTTTTCACGCTACGCGCGGTCCGGGGACGCGGCATGTCCTGGTGCGGGGGCCGCCGACCGTCCGGTCTCTTCCGCTCGGTGGGGGCGGGTGTGACGCCTGGTCCGCGCGGTCGGCGGATGTCGGACACGGTGCGGCGAACCGCCCGAACGTCCCTGTCCCATAAGGCGGTCGCTACACGCCCGCCACCCCGCCGTGACGGCGCCGTCGCCTCCCGGCCACCACCTCCTGCAAGCCTCCACAGGATGCTGGCATTGGACGCAGTCGTGGACCCGGGACGCTGCCGGATGATCGGGCTCGCGGGCTCCGTCGCGCTCATGGCCGGCGGACTGACCGCGGGCGCGCTGCCGGTACGGGAGGCGCTCGTGCCCTCGTCCGGGCGCGCCGCGCTCGGCCTGGTCTGCGCGTACTTCGGGCTTGTGCTGCTGGTCGCGGCCTGGTGGTGGCTGGGCCGGGCGGTGCGCGGGCCGGGGCCGACCTCGCCCCGGGCGCTGCTGCTGACCCTGGGGACCTGGGCGGCGCCGCTGCTCCTGGGCCCGCCGCTGTTCAGCCGTGATGTCTACAGCTACCTGGCGCAGGGCGCCATGGTGGAGGCCAGGATCGACGTGTACGCGTACGGGCCCGCGCACTTGGGCGGGCCGCTCGCCACCGAGGTGGCGCCCGTATGGCAATACACCCCGACGCCGTACGGCCCGGTGTTCCTCGGCCTGGCCCGCGGGGCCGCCGACCTCGTCGCCCGCTTCGACCTGCCCGCCGGAATACTCGGCATGCGCCTGCTGGCGCTGCTCGGCGTCGGGCTGATGATCGCCTTCCTGCCGTCGCTGGCGCGGCGCTGCGGCGTCGAGCCGTCCGCCGCGCTGTGGCTGGGCGCGCTCAACCCGCTGGTGCTGCTCCACCTGGTCGCGGGCGCGCACAACGACGCGCTCATGCTCGGGCTGCTGGGGGCGGGGCTGGTGGCCGCGCTCGGCGGGTGGCCGCTGCGGGGCGCGGTGCTGGTGGCGCTCGCCGCGCTGGTCAAGGCGCCCGCGGCGCTGGGGCTGCTGGCGGTCGCCGTGCTGTGGTCGTCCAGGCTCGCCGGCCGGCTGACGCCCCAGCCGGGGGGCCGGTTCGCACCCCGGCTCGCGGGCGAGCTCGACCGGCTCGGGACCCGGCTCCCGCTGGGGCTCGGGGCCCGGCTCCCCCTCGGGCTCGTACACCGGCTCCGGCTCCCGCTCGGGGCCCGGCTCCCGCTGGGGCTCGGGGCCCGGCTCCCGCTCAGGGCCCGGCTCCCGCTCGGGCTCGTACACCGGCTCCCGCCAGGCCTCGTACACCGGCTCCGGACCCGGTCCCGGCTCCCGCTCGGGCTCGCCGGCCGCACCCGGACGGCCACTGCCGCCCGGCTGGCCATCGCCGTCGGCCTGACCGGCGCCGTCGCGCTGGCCACCACCGCCGCCGTAACGGCCGTGACCGGCACGGGCTACGGCTGGGTCGGCGCGCTGAGCACCCCCGTCTCGCCTCACAACTGGTCGCTGACCAGCGGGCTCGGGCGGCTCACCGGCTCGCTGCTGGACGCCGCCGACAGCCGCCTCGCCGAGTTCGCCGTACCCGCGTGGCGCTGGCTCGGTCTCGCCGCCACCGCGGTCGCCGTCGGCGTCCTGTGGCTGCGCGTCCTCGCGCCCTCCGCGCGGATAGTTCCCGCCCGCCCGCTGCAGGACCGGGACCGGCGGATGCCGCAGCCCGCCGCCCGCCGGCGGGACCACAACAGGCGCCTCGGTCCGGTCTACGCGCTGGGGCTGAGCCTGCTCGCGGTCTTCGCGCTCGGACCGGCGTTCCGGCCCTGGTACGCGCTGTGGGGCCTGTTCCTGATAGCCGCGGCCGCGCCCGACGGGCGAATACGGAGCTGGGCCGCGGCGGGCAGCGGGATCCTCGCCCTGGCCGTACTGCCGAGCGGATTCGCCCCTGACGGGCTGCAGTTGACGCTCGCGGTGTGCGGCGGCGCGCTGGCGGTGCTCGCGCTGTGGTGGATGTTCCTGGTGCCGGGCCCGGGTGTGGCCGCCTCCCGGACGCAGGCCGCGTCGTGAGGCGGCTGCGCCAGGTCATGGCCGACGACGGGGGCCGGCTGCTGTCCGCCGCCTGCCTGGTCACGGCAACGGCCGTGTTCCTGGCCACCGTCCCCCTGCACCGGGACTGGTTCGACGTCGGCGTCTACTACGGCACCGTCAACGACTGGGTTCACGACGGCGGCCGGATCTACGACTATCTCGTCCCCGGCACCCACTACGGCTTCACCTATCCGCCCTTCGCCGCCGTGGCGATGCTGCCGATGGCCCTGGTCGGCTGGTCCGCCGCCGTGGCGATCAGCATCGTGCTGAGCGCCGCCGCCGCGGCGCTGCTGCTGCGCTGGCTGGCGTGGCCCGTCATCCGCCGCCACGGCTGGTGCCCGTGGTTCGCCTTCACAGTCGCGGGCTGCATGTTCGCGCTGCTCGAACCGGTCCGCGACACCGTCAGCTTCGGCCAGGTCAACCTGCTGCTCGTCGCGCTCGTCCTCGCCGACGCCCGGCTGCTGGCCACCGGACGCGCCCGGTACGCGGGCATCGGTGTCGGCCTGGCCACCGCGATCAAGCTGACGCCCGCGCTCTTCATCGGCTACCTGCTGGTCACAGGACGCCGCCTGCAAGCCGTCACGGCGACGTGCACCGCGGTGGCCGCCACGCTGCTCGCCGACCGGCTCGACCCCGGCGCCTCCCGCACCTTCTGGACCGAGGCTCTCTGGAACACCGACCGCATCGGTTCGCTCAGTTACGTCTCCAACCAGTCGCTCCAGGGCGTCCTGGCCCGCCTCCAGCCGGAGGGACCAAGCCGTACGGCGTGGCTGCTGTGCGTGCTCGCGGTGCTCGCCGTCTGGGCGTACCGCGCTCGCAGGGCCGCCGCGAGCGGCGACGACGCGGCCGGGTTCGCCCTGACGGGCCTCGCCGCCTGCCTGGTCAGCCCCATCACCTGGGTCCACCACCTGGTCTGGCTGATCCCCTCGCTCGCGGTCCTCGCCGACACCGCGCTCCGCCGCGGCCACCGCGGCCTGCTCGCGGCCACCGGGACGCTGTACGTGGTCCTGTGCAGCAGCGTGGTGTGGCTCTGGCGCTGGAACTCGACCGGATTCGGCGCCTTCCTCGGCGCCAACACGTATGTGTGGATCACTCTCGGCCTGCTGCTGGCCCTTCCGCCCCGCGAACCCGACCGGGCCGCGGTAGGGCCCGCCGTGAGGGTGCCTCGGGGCAGTCGGGGGCGTATCGTCCCCATATGACCGGCGGGGAGTACGCGCCCGCCGACCGGGGCGGCAGCTCCCTGCGCGCAGCGGGCGCCGGCGTCCTGGGCGACGGCGCCCTGGAGAAGCTGGCCGAGGGCCTCGACCCGGAGCTGACGGCGCTGGGTGCGCACGCGGGCGCCCTCTACCTGATGAATCCCGACGAGGACGTCCTCGAACTCGCGGTCATGCTGGGGCTGCCGCGCGAGTTCATCGGCCCGTGGGAGCGGGTGGGAATCGCCTCTCCGATCCCGATGGCCGACGCCGTGCGCGGCGACGACATGGTCTGGATCCCGGGCCAGGAAGTCATGATGCGCCGCTATCCGCGCATCGCCCTCGCCGTCCCGTACGAGTTCGCGCTCGCGGCCTTCCCCGTCGTACGGCCCGGCGCCCCGCACGGCGGGAGCGGCGTGCACGGTGCTTATGGGGCGATGTTCCTGCTGTGGCCGGGCCCGCAGTCCGAACGGATGCCGGAGGCGCTGCGGGAGGGGCTGGTGCGCCTCGCGTCCGGCGTGGCGCACGAGCTGGAGCGCGCCGCCGCCGCGGGGCACGTCCGCCGTCCCGTCGTCGGGAACGACGCGGTGATCTGGAACGCGCCCAGCCCCGCCCCCGGGACCTCCTCGGCCACCGAGCTGATGGCCGCCCGCCTGCCCGAGGGCGTGTGCGCGCTCGACATCCACGGTCGCGTCACCTCGGTGACGCCCACCGCCGCCCGGCTGCTCGGGACGCCGGCCGTACGGCTGCTCGGCGCCCGGCCCTGGGAGCTGCTGCCCTGGCTGCACGCCCCGCTCTACGACCGCTAC
Source organism: Streptomyces sp. 8N616 (assembly GCF_052246385.1). Classification (NCBI taxonomy): domain Bacteria; kingdom Bacillati; phylum Actinomycetota; class Actinomycetes; order Kitasatosporales; family Streptomycetaceae; genus Streptomyces; species Streptomyces sp. 8N616. Next base: position 8,911 of record NZ_JBQQBY010000036.1, read on the forward strand.
CGGGCCGCGGTGATCAGCGGGAAACCCACCTCGGACACCGGCGTGCGCCCGCCGGACCAGTGGCTGACCTTCGAGCTGTTTCCGGACACCTCGGGCGTAAGCATCCGCATCACCCCGATCGGGGTGCCCGAGGCGGGCACCCCGCGCGCCGAGGCCGCCCCCGAGCGAGCCGAAGGGCGCGCCGGTGCCGAAAGGGGGGCACTCCCCCTGGCTCCGCCGGGGGCACCCCCACCCGGCCGAAGGCTGGGGGAGAGTGTCGGCACCCGGTCCAAGCGCCAGGAGGCGAGCCGAGCGTATGAGGGGGAGCTGCCGCACCTCACCCGTACCGGGGCGCTGTACCACGTCCTGCACCTGGCGACGGCGATGACCGAGGCGATCAGCGTCGAGGACGTGATCGCGCTGGTCGCCGACGAGATCGCGCCCGCGTACGGTGCCCAGGCGGTGGCCCTGCTCACCATCGACGCCGGGCGGCTGCGCGTCCTCGGCCACCGCGGCTACCCGCCCGAGGTCGTCGAGCGCTACGCCGGCAACCCGCGGTACGCCTTCAGTCCCGGCGCCCGCTCCCTGGCCGCGGGCCGGCCCGCCTTCTACGAGTCGATGGCGGAGGTGGACAAGGACTTCCCGTACCGCGCGGGCGAGCACGACAGCATGGCGTCCTGGGCGTTCCTGCCGCTGATCACCTCCGGGCGGGCGATCGGCACGTGCCTGCTCGCCTACGCCAAGCCGCACCACTTCACCACCACCGAGCGCGCGGTGCTGACCTCGCTGGGCGGCCTGATCGCCCAGGCGCTGGAACGAGCCCGCCTCTACGACAAGAAGCTGGCGGTCGCCCACGGGCTGCAGCAGGGCCTGCTGCCGCACGTCCTGCCCGCCGTGCACGGTCTTGCGACGGCCGCGCGCTATCTGCCCGGCACCGAGGGGATGGACATCGGCGGCGACTTCTACGACCTCATCCCGCTCGGGCCGGACACCGCGGCAGCCGTCATCGGGGACGTACAGGGCCACAACGTCACCGCGGCCGCGCTCATGGGCCAGATCCGTACCGCCGTCCACGCCTACGCCACGGCGGACGCCGCGCCTGGCCGGATCCTGGCCGGAACCAACCGGCTGCTGGCCGACCTCGAGCCGGGCCTGTTCGCCAGCTGCGCCTGTCTCCGCCTCGACCTGCGGCGGCGGGAGGCCTGCCTGGCCAGCGCCGGGCACCCGCAGCCGCTGGTGCGCACGCCCGACGGTGCGGTACGGACCATGGACACCCCCGGCGGTCTGCTGCTGGGCATCGAATCGGAGGGCGAGTTCCCGCAGGCGGACTCGCCACTGCCGGTCGGCACGACGATCGCCCTCTACACGGACGGGCTGATCGAGTCGCCGGGCGTGGACCTGGGCGATGCGCTGGCCGAGCTGGCCGCGGAGTTCGCCTCGGCCGGGGCGGTTCCGCTGGACGAGCTGGCGGACGTCCTGATCCAGCGCGCCCTCGAGGCCAGACACCGCGACGACGACATCGCGCTGCTCCTTCTCCGCTCGATGCCGGACGCCGCCTAGCCGAGCCCACGGGCTCCCCGACCCCACCCCGCCCTACCCGGCCGTGGGCGGAGGGGTTTGGCGTGGGGCTCGGCCCCGGTGCGCGGCCGGGAGGCACAGGCCCGTGGCGGGGACTGGGGCTGCCGGGGCGGGTCCCGGATGCGCGCTCGGTCCCAGGCCCGGGGGCTTGGGGCGCATCCGTCAGCCCGGGCCCTGGGGGGCCAGGGGGGCGCAGCCCCCTGGTTTCGGGAAGGGGCGGGTCAGGGGGAGGACCGCCGCAGGCGCCCCCGCCCGTGTCGGATCCATGGAGATTTGCGGAGATCTATGCGGGTTTAATCTGAGGGTAGGAGTCGTCACCAGGAGGTCGTGATGGTCAGGAAAGTCGCCGACTGCCGCAGGTCCCCCAGCGTGATGAACTGCACGCTCACCATCTCCGGAGAAGAGGAAGAGGTCATCCGCGCCGCCGCCGAGCACGCCGTCTCGGTCCACCAGCACGCCGACACCCCGGAGTTGCGCCGGGAGATCCGGGCCACGCTCGAGGACGAGCGCATCCCCGCCATCCCCACCTCGGGACCGCCCCCTCCCGAAGGCGAGATCTTCGACCTCTGACCTCCGTTGGTCTCCATCCGTTTTCCGCGCTCCGAACCCTGATCCTCGACGTCCAGCCCTGCACCTCCCGCCCCGTGGGGCTACCCTGGCAGCGCACCCCGATCAGGCAACAGGGACATCTGGAGGTGAGGCCGCGATGAGTAGCCAGCCTCCCAGTCCCTGCCCGCGCTGACCGGCCCAGCACCCCCGCCGGCCGGCCCGCATCCCCGCCTGGAAGGGGTCTGCCGTGTCCATGTCCGACTGGCGTTCCCGCGCGCTCCGCCCCTACAAGCGCGCCACACAATCCCGTAACGGCCGCCGCCCCGAGCCCGCGCCCGAGCACTCGCTGGAGCCCCGGCACCGGGAAGAGCCGGTGCCGCCCGCCGAGTCGAGCGTGGTCGACGCGGCCGTCTACCGCGACGGACGCCGGGTGAGCACGCCCTCGACCCTCGCCGAGGCGTACAGGCGGCTGCCCGACGAGCCGGACGCCATGGCCTGGATCGGGATGTACCGGCCCGCCGAGGAGCAGCTGCTCGCCGCGGCCGAGGTCTTCGGTCTGCACGAGCTGGCCGTGGAGGACGCCATCGTCGCCCACCAGCGGCCCAAGCTCGAGCGCTACGGCGACACCCTCTTCGTCGTGCTGCGCGCCGCCCGCTACCGGGACGAGACCGAGGACGTCGACTTCGGCGAGCTGCACATCTTCGTCAACCCCGACTTCGTCCTCACCGTCCGCCACAGCGAGGCCCCCGACCTGTCCGCGGTGCGCCGCCGCATGGAAGAGGACCCCGAGCTGCTGCGCCGGGGCACCGAGGCGGTCCTCTACGCGATCCTGGACGCCGTCGTGGACGGCTACGCGCCCGTCGTCGCCGGGCTGCAGAACGACATCGACGAGATCGAGACCGAGGTCTTCGGGGGCGACCCGAAGGTCTCCCGCCGCATCTACGAACTGTCCCGCGAGGTCGTGGAGTTCCAGCGGGCCACCCGGCCCCTGCTCAAGATGCTCCAGGGGCTCTCGGCCGGGTTCGCCAAGTACGGCACGGACGAGGAGCTGCAGCGCTATCTGCGGGACGTGGACGACCACGCCACCACCACCGTGGAGCGGGTGGACGGCTTCCGGCAGATGCTGGCCGACATCCTCGCCGTCAACGGCACCCTGGTGACCCAGCAGCAGAACGCCGAGATGAAGCTGCTGGCCGAGGCCGGGCACGCGCAGAACGAGGAGATCAAGAAAATCTCCGCATGGGCGGCCATTCTCTTCGCGCCCACCCTGGTCGGGACGATCTACGGCATGAACTTCGTCCACATGCCCGAGCTCTCCTGGGTGCTGGGCTATCCGTTCGCACTGCTGCTCATGGCCGCGGTCTGCGTCAGCCTCTTCGTGGTCTTCAAGCGCCGCGACTGGCTCTGACGCTCCCGTACGGGCTTTCCGCGCTCCCCCCCCGCCGACGGGCCGTCCGCACGCTCCTTCCTTACGCCCCTAAGGTGTGAACGCCCTTCGCAAGAGGGTTCTGCTGGCCGTCCGCTGGTCACGACGCGGATGGGCGAGACGCTGCTGCCCAAGCGGCCGACCCTGCCGATCTTAGAGCGGAGCTGGACGTAGGGTCCGGAGTCATGCACAGCGGCAAGACCGGCTCGCGCGGCCACCGGCCCGTCCTCACCGCCGACTTCGCCTCGTACGAGCAGTGGGTCGCGGGCCGCTCGTGGGCGTATCCGGACGGCGGGCCGACCAACCCCGGGGACGGCAAGCTCGACCACCTCGTGCCCGACCCGTCCTACTCCCGCGGCGGCGTCTTCCGCGCGACCCGCCGCCCCGAAGGCACCTGGAGCGCGGGGCTCCTCACGACCGAGGACAGTGCCGAGGGTTTCACCGTCCGCACCGGCGACGTCCTCGAGGCCCGCGTACGGCTGCCCGTCGAGCAGGGGGCGTGGCCCGCGATCTGGACGTGGCGGGACGGCGGGAACGAGATCGACGTCTTCGAGTACCACCCCGACAACCCGGACGTCCTGGAGCTGTCGAACCACGTGCGCGGCAGCGGTCATGACTACACCGACCCGGCGGTCCGGCCGGGCGCGTGGGTCGGTCTGCGCGTCGCCTTCGGCGCCGACTCCGTCGTCTGGTGGGTGAACGGCAGCCCAGCCTTCGCGGACGGCGCGGGCGTGGGCCGAGGCTGGCACGCGTATCTCATCGTCAACCTGTCCGTCAGCGCCGGCGAGCACCACCCCGCGCCGGAACCCACCGCGTCCGCCATGGCGTATGAGGTGAGCAACCTCCGCGTGTTCCGGCCCAGCACCCCTCATAGCTGACTTATCGTCACAAAACGGATGGATGTGAACCCCGGGGAGCACGCATGCCGCCGTCCAGACATGAGAGCACCGACGCAGCGCCGGACCGGCCCCGCCGGGGATGGCTGAGGCGGCTCGGGGGAGTGGTGCGCACGGCACCACAGCGTGGTCATCGTGCTGTGGGTGGTCGCGCTCGTCGGTCTGCACGCCGCACACAGCGAGTTCGGCGGGACGTACTCCGACAACTTCTCTCTGCCCGGGACCCAGTCCCAGGACGGTGTCGACGTCCTGAACGAGCACGCGCCCGACCTGGGCGGCCAGAGCTCCACGGTCGTCCTGCACGACGCGGGCCGGCCCCTCACCGACGTCCGCAGCCAGGTCGACCAGTCCGTGGCGTCCCTGTCGAAGCTGCCGCACGTGATCGCCGCGCAGAATCCGCTGCCCTCGGGCCCGCTCTCCAAGGACGGCAGGACCGCGTACATCACCCTGCGGTTCGACACCAACCCCAACGCTCTGGGGGACTCCTATCTCCCCAAGGTCGACAACGCCGTCGAGCCGCTGCGCGACGCGGGCGTCGAAGTCGAGTACGGCGGCGGGCTCGGCGAACTCGCGCGGCCCGCACCCGCCGATCTGCTCAGCGAGGCCATCGGGTTCGCGGTGGCGGTCGTGGTGCTGCTGATCGGCTTCGGCAGCCTCATCGCCGCCGGTGTTCCGCTGCTCACGGCCCTGCTCAGCGTCATCGTCGGCGTCAGCTGCCTGAGCCTGAGTGGCCCTCAAGGCGGCGGTGCTCAACCTCCTGTCGATCGGGGCCTCGTACGGGATCGTCGTGGCGGTCTTCCAGTGGGGCTGGGGAGGGCCCGGGCTCGGCGTCTCCGGGAAGGTGCCGATCGAGAGCTACGTGCCGATGATGATGTTCGCCATCATCTTCGGTCTGAGCATGGACTACGAGGTGTTCCTGCTGTCCCGCGTCCACGAGGCGTGGCAGCGGACCCGGGACAGCAGGGGCAGCGTCGCCCGCGCGCTGGAGATCACAGCGCGGGTGATCACCTGCGCCGCGCTGATCATGGTGAGCGTCTTCGCGGCGTTCATCATCAGCAACAACATCGTGATCAAGATGCTCGGCCTCGGTCTGGCCGTCAGCGTGCTCATCGACGCCACCGTCGTCCGCCTGCTCCTCGTACCCGCCGTGATGACGCTGCTCGGCCGGAGCGCCTGGTGGATCCCACGGTGGCTGGACCGGATCATGCCCCGGGTGAGCGCGGAAGGGGAGTGACGCGTCGGCGTAGACGCTCGCGCACGGAGCCGAGCCTCTCGGCCATGGCGCGTCTCGCCCGGCGGCGATTCACTGTCGGTATGAGCGGTACGACAGGAACCCGCCCCAACTGGCCCTGGAGACAGTGATGGAGCTGACCCGGAACGCCGCACTGCTCGCGGCCACGATCACCATGGGGCTCATGGCCGGCCTCTTCTACGCCTTCGCCATCTCCGTCATGCCGGGTCTCGGCCGGACGGACGACCGGACCTTCGTCGACGCGATGCAGAAGATGAACGCCGCGATCCTGAACGGCTGGTTCGCGATCGGCTTCGCGGGCGCGCTGGTGCTGACCGCCCTGGCCGTGGCACTGCACATCCCCGGGACGGGCGGGCGCCGCTGCCCTGGGCCGTGGCGGCACTCGTCCTGTACGGAGCGGTGCTCGTCATCACCTTCGCCATCAACGTGCCGCTGAACAACGAGCTCGAGGCGGCCGGAGACGTCCACCGGATCGCCGATGTCGCGGCGGTCCGCGAGCGGTTCGAAACGACGTGGGTCCGCTGGAACATCATCCGTGCGGTGCTGAACACCGGCGCCCTCGGCTGCCTCTCCTGGGCCCTGGTGCTGCGCGGGCGGGCGTAAGCGCGCCGCGGCCCTCGCCCGCATCACGGTCTGCGCGCCGCCGGTGCGAACAGACCCTCCGGGTCGTACGCGGCGCGGATCCGGTCGAGACGCTCCTCGTGCGAGCCGAAGACCGCGTCCCGCAGCTCCTGCGCATCCTCCCCGAGCCCGGCGAAGTTGACGTACGTCCCGCCGGTCGAGAACGGCTTCAGCGCGTCCCACGCCGAGCGCGACCAGCCGATCGCCGCCTCGTCCAGCGCCGGGTCCTGCCAGCCCGAGTCGAAGCTCACGTTGTAGCGCGCGGACCGGTGCGCGAACGCGCTGTCGTCGGGGCCGACGCGGGCGACCGCGCCGCCCAGCGTCCGGACGACGGTCAGGCTCTCGGGCGTCGGCCGCCGGGAGTCCCAGTCGACGATGGTCCTGATGGCCTCGTCGGTCAGCTCGTCCAGGAAGAGCGACTTCATGAAGTAGCGGTCCCCGTCGGGGAACAGCCCGTCGTTCGCGCTCTGCAGCGCGACGTACGGAACGGTTGCGCTCATGTCGATGAGCGGCGGGCCGAGTTCGCGCTGCGGCGCCAGCGCGGCGGTGGCTTCTGCGCCCGGCGGGCCCGCGTACACGGCGGCCGTGAACACGACACTCGACCCGTGCAGCTCCTGCGGGATCGCGGGGTCGGGAGGGACGCTCCAGAGCAGGATCTCCGGCGTGACCGTCTCCGGCGTGGCGTCCGTGGCGTCGCGCCAGGCCCGCAGGACGGCCTCGGCCCGTTCGTACGGGTGGAGCATCAGCGCCGTGGCGACCTCGGGGCCGAGCGGGTGGAGGCCGAACTCGAGGGACGTCACCACCCCGATGCCCCGGCCTCCGCCGCGCGCCGCCCAGAACAGGTCGGGCTCCTGGTCACGGTCGGCCGTGCGCACCGTGCCGTCCGCGGTGACGATCTCGAGCGAGCGGAGCGTGTCGCAGCTGAGCCCGAAGGCCCGCATCACCAGCCCGAGACCGCCGCCGAGCGTCAGCCCGGCGATCCCGGTGACCGAGATCTCCCCGCCCGGCGTGGCCAGCCCGAACAGCTGGGTCTCGCGGTCCAGTTCGCCCCAGGTCACGCCTGCCTGCGCCCGCGCGGTTCGGGCGGCGGGGTCGACGTGCACGCCCTTCATCCGCGAGAGGTCGATCACCAGCCCGTCGTCGCAGACCGCGCTGCCCGCCACCTGGTGCCCGCCACCACGGATGCTGACGACGGGGCGGTGCTTGCGCGCGACCTGGACCGCATCGACGACGTCCGCCGTGCCGGAGCAGCGGGCGACGAGCGCGGGGCGGCGGTCGATCAGGCCGTTCCATACGGCGCGGGCCTCGTCGTAGCCGGGATGCCCGCGGTCGATCACCTCACCCCGGAGCGAGGAGCGGAGCTGATCGGCGATCTCCGCGATCCCCGGCTCCGCAGCGGCTGTCGATGCGGCCCTCTGCTCGTTCGACATGGGCGGTCACCTCTCCCGGTGGGTGCGCGCTGCTCGCCGCCGCTGTCCTTGCTTCCCCCTTCCTTCCACGCTAGGCGGGAGCTGTCGGGCCCGCATGCGGGCCCGACAGCTCCTCAGGGAGCACGACAAACGCCGGGCTCAGGACGGCTGGACGGGCTCGGCGGGCTCGGCGTGCTCGGCCGGACCGACGGCCTCGACCGGCTCCCGGAGCTCGGTCCACCCAGTGGTCCTGGCCGCCCTCACACTCGAGGCAGAGCTCGTGCGCGTTACGGCCGAGACGGTGACCGCCGCGCCGCCGTCCGGGGAGTCCGCGTAGTACGCGATGTTCGGTCCGGTCGGTGTCACGCCGGCCGCGGCGAGTGCTGAACGGGTCGACGCGGGCCGGGTGGAGCAGCCCGATCGCGTCGTAGTGGCGCGGGATGGACGTAAGAGATCCGTAACGGGCTCGCCGCGGGCGGGCGGGTGCCATGACGCGTTGAATGGGAGCAGGACGACGGAGTCGGGACCCCCGGAAGCTGGAGACGGTCATGCATCGCTTGCTGCGCTTGCTGCGCCACCCTGTGGTCATCGGTGTGCTAGTCATCGGCCTGATCGGCGTCGGGTTCGGGCTCTACTGGTTCCAGCCGTGGAAGCTGTGGGTGGACGAGACGGTGCAGGAGGATCTGCCGTCGGCCGCCGCGACGCCGGAGGCGCAGGACGCATCGCCCCGGCCGGCAGGCCCCAGGATGCTGGCCACCGGCGAGCTGATCAGCCATGAGCACTCCACCAGGGGCACGGTGCGCGTTCTCGAGGGAGCCGACGGGTCCCGGGTGCTGCGACTGGAGGACCTGGACACCAGCAACGGTCCCGACCTTCACGTCTGGCTCACCGACGCCCCGGTGAAGCCCGGCGAGGACGGCTGGCACGTCTTCGACGACGGCGCCTACGAGGACCTGGGTGAGCTCAAGGGCAACAAGGGCGACCAGAACTACCGGCTGCCGGACGACGTCGACCTGAACCGGTTCACGAGCGTGACCATCTGGTGCGACCGCTTCGACGTCTCCTTCGGAGCGGCCGAGCTCGCCCGTACGTGATCCCTGCCTGATCCGTACGTGATCCCGGTCCGTCCTGCCGCAGGCCGCGGCTTCTGGTGCACGATGGTGCGCCGGAGCAGGCGGAACAGGCGGGGCAGGCGGCGAGGGAGGACCGTATGGCCGGGAACGACGGCGGCCAGGGGCGCGTCCTGGTGGTCGACGACGATGCGGCGATCCGCAGGTCGCTCGAGCGGGGCCTGAGGCTGCGCGGCTTCTCCGTGGCGCTGGCCGACGGCGGTCACCCGGCGCTGAGCAGCGTACGGACCCTGCCGCCCGATGTGATCGTGCTCGACATCTCGATGCCCGACCTGAGCGGGATCGAGGTGTGCCGCAGGCTCCGCGAGGACGGGAACGACGTACCCGTACTGATGCTGTCCGCCCTGGACGAGACCGGCGACCGGATCGCGGGGCTGCAGGCGGGCGGTGACGACTACCTCGTCAAGCCGTTCGCGCTGCAGGAGCTGGTGCTGCGCCTGCAGGCTCTGCTGCGCCGCCGTCCGCCCAGGGCCGACGACGAGGCCGTACGGGTCGGCGGCCTGCTCATGGACCCGGCGGCGCGCGCGGCTCGGCTGGACGGCGCGCCGCTCGCACTCACCCGGCGCGAGTTCGAGCTCCTCGAAGTGCTTGCCCGCAACGCCGGCATCGTGCTCACCCGCGACCAGCTCCTGGACCGGGTCTGGGGCTACGACTTCGAGGTGCGCACCGACGCCGTCGACACGTTCGTCAGCTATCTGCGGCGCAAGCTCGAATCCGGCGGACGGCCCCGGATCATCCACACGGTGCGGGGTGTCGGCTTCGTCCTGCGCGACGACGCCCGCGGGGAGGGCCGGTGAAGCTCTCCACGCGGATCGCGCTCGCCGTCGGAGCCGTCGTACCCCTGCTCGTACTGGCCGCGGGCTGGCTGCTGCTGCGGCTGGTCGCGGCCGACCTGCACGCCCAGCAGGACGCCCACCTCCGCGCTCGCGCGGCCGCCGTCGCCAAGGACGCCCGCCGCCTGCTGCGCGCCGCCGCCCTCGACCGCCCGCCGGCCGTGGAGCAGACCCGCGAGCGGCGCCTGTACGCCTCCGCGCTCGACGTCGGCATCCGGCTCATCGGCCCCGAGGGCACCGCGTCCGGCGGACCGCAGCCCGACCCGTCCGTGGCGCTCCCTGCCAGCGCCCCCGCGCCCGTCACGCTGCGCGCCGGGGGCGAGAGCTGGCGGGCCCTCTCGGTTCAGGTGACCGGGGCGCGGAAGGGTGTCGCGGGCACCCTGTGGCTGTTCTCCCCGGACACGGCGGGCGAGGCCCAACTCGGCCTCGTACGCAGGCGGGTGGTCACCGTCGCGCTGCTCGCCGCGCCGCTGTCCGGGCTGCTGGCCTGGGCCGTCGCCTCCCGCGCCGCCCGCCCGCTGCGCCTGCTGCAGCAGCGCACCAGCGGCCTCGACCCCAGATCCACGACGACCCGGCCGGTGCACGCCCCGACGGGGGTCGGCGAGGTCGACGACCTGGCCCGTACGCTGCGGACGGTGCTCGCCCGGTACGACGAGCAGGCGGCCCGTACGGCGGAGGCGCTGGCCACCGCGCGGTCCTTCTCGGCGGCCGCGTCGCACGAGCTGCGGACCCCGCTGATGAGCATGCAGACCAACCTGGAGATCCTGGCCGACCACCCCGGTCTTGCGGCGGCCGAGCGGGACGAGGTGCTCGCGGACCTCCGGCGGGAACACGCGCGGCTGCTCGGCCTGCTCGTCATGCTGCGCGAACTCGGCAGAGGCGACCTGGTGGAGGCGGAGGCATTCGGTCCTGTGGACCTCGCGGAGGTCCTCGACGCATCGGCCGGGGACCTGCGGCGCAGGCACCCCGAGGCGCGGATCGAGGGGGACGGCGTGCCGGGGCTGTGGGTCTACGGCTGGGAGCCGGGGCTGCGCACCGTCGTCGACAACCTTCTGACCAACGCGCTGGTGCACGGGCGGGAGGGCGACCGGGCAGCGGAGGTGGCGGCCGTGCTGCGGGCGGAGGCGGAGGCGGGCGTGCCGGTTGCGGTCCTGACGGTGGACGACCGGGGGCCCGGCATACCGCCGCAGTCGCGGGGCGCGGTCTTCGAGCGGTTCCAGCGGCGCCCGGACAGCCCCGGCTCGGGCCTCGGACTCACGCTCGTCGCCCAGCAGATCGCGCTGCACCGGGGGCGGATACGGGTCCTCGACCGGCCGACGGGCCCAGGAACCCGTATCGAGGTCCGCATCCCTCTCCAGGACGGGCCGCCGGACACCGAAGCGACGCTGCCGCTGCGGCGCGACTGGATGATCGGGACGGCGGCGAGCGCGGCGACCACGGCGACCGCGGCGAGCGCCGCGACTGCGGAGTCTGCGACCGCCGCGCGGCCGCAGGCTGCGGGCGGGAGACAGACTGCGGGCGGGCCACAGAGTTTCCACAAAGACGGTTCCTAGCGTTCCGGGCTGCGGGCAGCCGCCCGCCTCGGACATGGAGGGACAGTCATGCCAAGGAAGCCCAGGACCAGGTCAGTTGCCGTCGCTCTCGCCGCCCTCACCACCACCGGCGTCCTGCTGGGCGTGGCGGGGACCGCCGTGGCGGGCGGCGAGGACGGCGGTACGCCGTCGGCGAGCGCGGCGCGGACCGCGGACGCCGAGGGGGCCGGGGACGGCGAGGGAGCCGGGGACGGCGAGGAGGCCGGGGACGGGGCCGGGGACGGCGAGGGAGCCGGGGACGGCGAGGAGGCCGGGGACGGGGCCGGGGACGGCGAGGGGGCCGGGGACGGCGCCCGGGCGCTGTGCAAGCACGCACCCAAGATCGACAAGCGCATCGAGCGCGCCCTGCACCGGCTGAGCGCGGGCGCGGCGAAGCGCGGCTCGATCGCCCGGCTCGAAAAGCGGGTGGCGAACGCCAAGGCGGCGGGCCACGACGAGATCGAGACCTACCTGAACCACAAACTCACGTTCCGCCGCTCCCTCGTCCCCACGCTCGAGCAGCGCCAGAAGGACCTGACCGAGGTCAGGAAGTGGTGCCGCGAGAATCGCCGCGAGAGTCGATGACGCGCCGGATCTTGCCCACCGAGCGTTCCAGGGTCTCCGGGTCGACCACGCAGACCTCGACGCTCACCCCGATCCCGTCCTTGGCGCCCTGCACGATCGCGGCGGTGGCGGCGTCGCGCTGATCGCGGGTGGCGCCGGGGCGGGCCTCGGCCCGTACGGTCATGTGGTCCATCCGCCCCTGGCGGGTGAGGTGCAGCTGGAAGTGCGGGGCGACACCCGGCGTACGGAGGATGATCTCCTCGATCTGGCTGGGGAACAGGTTCACCCCGCGCAGAATGATCATGTCGTCGCAGCGCCCGGTGATCTTCTCGATCCGGCGGAAGGCGGGTCGTGCGGTGCCGGGCAGCAGGCGCGTGAGGTCCCGCGTGCGGTAGCGGACGACCGGCATCGCCTCCTTGGTGAGCGAGGTGAAGACCAGCTCGCCCTCCGCCCCTTCGGCCATCACCTCGTCGGTGACCGGGTCGACGACCTCCGGGTAGAAGTGGTCCTCCCACACGTGCAGCCCGTCCTTGGTCTCCACGCACTCCTGCGCGACACCGGGGCCGATGACCTCGGACAGGCCGTATATGTCCACGGCGTGCAGGTCGAGGCGCTCCTCGATCTCGCGGCGCATCTCCTCGGTCCACGGCTCGGCGCCGAAGATGCCGACCCGGAGGGAGGTGGAGCGCGGGTCGATGCCCTGGCGCTCGAACTCGTCGAGGAGCGTCAGCATGTAGGAGGGCGTGACCATGATGATCTCGGGCCGGAAGTCCTGGATGATCTGCACCTGGCGGGCGGTCATGCCGCCGGAGGCGGGGACGACGGTGCAGCCGAGCCGCTCGGCTCCGTAGTGCGCGCCGAGGCCGCCGGTGAACAGGCCGTAGCCGTACGAGATGTGCACCTTGTCACCCGCCCTGCCGCCCGCGGCGCGGATGGAACGCGCGACCACATCGGCCCACATGGACAGGTCGTTCTCGGTGTAGCCGACCACGGTCGGGCGGCCGGTGGTGCCGCTGGAGGCGTGGATGCGCCGGATCTCGCTGTCGGGCACGGCGAACATGCCGAAGGGGTAGGTGTCCCGCAGATCGGCCTTGGTGGTGAAGGGGAAGCGGGCGAGGTCGGCGAGCGTACGGCAGTCCTCGGGCCGGACGCCTGCCGCGTCGAACTTCCGCCGGTACAGCTCCACATGGGCGTACGCCTGCTTCAAGCTCGCCTGCATGCAGGCGAGCTGGTGGGCCCTCAGCTCTTCCGGGCTCATCCGCTCAGCGGCGTCCAGCTCGCCGTCATCCGGCGCGGCACCGAGTCGCCCCGCCCGGCCCTGGCCCGTCCGGCCCGCCCGGTCCCGCCGGTCCGCCCGGTCCGACGTGATTCTCATGCGCTCCACCACCTCATATCCCGACCGACCGTTCGGTGTGGCTCGGCCCAGTAATCCAGCCCCGCGCCCACCTGTCAAGGCCGACCGCGCGCCCGGTACGGGCTGTGCCAGACGGAGGGTTCGGTCACGGGAAGTTGGCGGCCGTGCGGATGGGCAGACCGGAGAGCTCTTCGGCTTTCCGGGCCAGGAGATAGGCCGGGTGCCCGTGGCGCTCGGTGGTGTGTACGAGGCCGAAGCCCTGCACGTCGCGGTAGTAGCGGACCAGTCCCGTGTGGCCGCAGCCGCGCCGTACCCACTCTTTGTCCCTGCGGGCGGCGTGCCCGAGTGCCCACCATGCGATCAGTGCGCCGGGGCGTTCGGCTCGCGCTGCGGGGTCAGTGAAGGTGGTGGCGAGGAAGACCGCGGATTCGGCACGTTCGGCGTCGGTCCAGCCCCACAGCGGGGTCTCCTCGTACAGGCTGGTGCAGCCAACCAGGCGGCCGTCGGGATTGGTCATGGCCCACACGGGGGTGTGGTTGTCGGCGGCCTGTGCGGCGATCTGGTCGGCTCGCTTAGGCAGCTCCTCGCCGCCTTCCAGACCACGTCGGACCATCCAGACGGCGCGGTCACGGATCAAGGCTGCGTAGGCGGGCACATCGGCCTCGGTGGCCGGTCGCATGACGTACACAGTGTCACTCCGGGGCGGGTCAAGGGCGGGCGGAGCGGATGGCCAGATCGACGGCGATGGCGTCGGCGAGCCGGTCATCTGTCTCCAGGATGGTGCCCCCGCGGATCCGGGTCACGGCTGAGGCGAGCGCATCTGGATCGATGAGTTCGGCGTCGATCAGCGGCGAGCCGTCGGCGAGGATGCGGTCGGCGTGGGCGGAGATGTGCTCGCGCAGGGCCTGGTGCATGACGAGGGTGAAGTTCTCTGGGAGTTTTGGCCGGACAACGTCGTCGGACAGGCCGAGATTGGCGAGGCGCCTACGGTGCAGCATCTTGTCCGAGCGCCACTCGCGCGGCAGCCACTCACCGAAGCGGATCATGGACGGGTCGGCGAAGGGGTGGACGGGCCACAGTCCGGAGGTCAGCAGCAGCGGCGCGGCGGAGGCCAGGGCCAGCAGAGTCATTTCGTTGACGACTGTGGGCGGTGCGGTGACGGCCTCGGCGTCGTGGAGGGCTTCACAAGCGGTGGGGCCGAGCCAGGGCGTGGTCTGGTGGGCGGGGCCGACCGGCAGGTGCGGGGCTTCGGCCGGGGTCAGCGCCATCATCTCGTCACCGCCGATACCTGTGATCACCGTCCGGACGCCGTGTGCGCTGAGTGCTTCGACAAGGGCGGCTGTCGCCTCGTGGTACGGCTCCTCGTACGGGTTGACGAATCCGCCGAGTGCGCGGCGTCCGGTGGGGTGCAGGGGTGCGAGGTCGGCGGCGTTGGTGGTCACGTCGCCGCGGAACTTGGCGCGGCGGATCATCTCTTGGCGGCGTCGCCGTTGCTGAACGCCTCCGGTACCGGGCAGCAGCATCGCGGAGGACAGGATGCGGCCCGGGTGCCGAAGGGAGGCGTGGGTGCCGGTGACGGCGGAGTCCATGCCGCCGGACAGGTGCGCCGTGGTGGTGTCAGGGTCGAAGACATGCCGGTCAAGGACGCCGTCCAAGAGCTGTTCGTAGGCACCCAGGACAGCAGCGTCGGGCTTGAGTGCGCGGGCAGTTGAATGGCGGGCCGGCTCGGGCATTCGGAAGGCGATCCGGTCGCCGTCGTAGCTGGCGGTGGCGCGCTCGGTGAGCCGGAACAGGCCACTGAAGCTGGTGCGGTGTGTGTAGCGGAACCACAAGGCCAGCAGGCGGGCGGTCTCCAGCACGTCCAGGGCCACTGTAGGCAGGTGTTGGGCAGTGTCAGCCATGTTCCACGAGCCGTACAGGGCACCGCGGTTGGCCGTGAGATAGACAGGCGCGCTGCCGCAGCTTCCGGTGCTGACGGAGACGTGTCCCGTCCCGGTGGTCTCCACGGTGACGAAGTCGAGCGGCCACCCACGGGCTTCGTCCAAGATGCGGTGGTAACCGACTGTTGGCAGCTCGATCACCAGCCGTCGCCCGTGGTCCTCGCGGTCTCGTAGGAGTTCGCGGACGGTGACGAACGTGGCCCCGGTGTCGCGGTCTGCGGCTGTGAGGCAGTCCAGGGCAGGGTGAGCGAAGGGTTCGATCCACGACTGGCCGGACTCCAGGCGATCACCGTTCCAGGACCACGACCGGCCAAGGCTGTGCGGCTTGATGTGCAGCTTCAACACGGCATCTCCTCATGGTTGCGGGCGAGCGTCGGTCCGGGCGGGAGCGCGAGTGCGCCCCCGCCCGGACCGCCTGGTTCAGACGCGGATGGAGTCGTACTGGTGGTGGGTGTCGCTGGAGCCGGGGTCCTTCTTGTAGGCGAACCGCTCGGCCAACTCCGGTACGTGGTACTGAGGTTCATCGGCGAAGAGCCGACTGCCGACCTGGGTCGCCAATGCGGTCTCTTGCTCCAAATGTGACATTGCTCCTCCTGTTCATTCGAAGAGTCCCTGTGGTCTCCGCCGCTTCCTCTCGCTGCCTTCAGGAATGGAATGGGCGGGGTGCGGGGCCGCGTTGGCGGGTTGCGTGCTGGCCCCTGCCCGTCCCTCTCAAGCTGAGAGGCGGGGTCCTGGCTCGCTCTGGGCTGCGGGACATCAGGCGGGAGCTAGGTCTTGGTGCTCGCGCCGAGTTCTCGGCCGTCTGCGAGGTCACTCGGAAGCTCCGCACTTCAGCTCGGCCCAGACGCGTTTCCCCCAACGCAGCCGGTCGGTACCCCAGCGCCACGTCAGCGCCTCGATGATCGCTAGTCCTCGCCCGTTCTCGTCTCCCTCACCGGCCATGCGGAACTCGGGAGCGTGCTTCGACTTGTCCACGACCGCGATGTGTACGAACGCCGCCGTGGGCCGGGTGATGGTCACGCGCAACGACCGCGTGTTGGTGTGCACGGCGGAGTTGGCGACGAGTTCCGTGACGACCAAGACCCCAGCCTCAACCAAGTCATCCAAGCCCCACGTGGCTAAAGCCGTGCGTACCAGGGCCCGGGCCGGCGCGGCACTCTCCGCTGCACAGGGCAGGGTCTCGGCATATCCGGGGTGCCCAGTGGGGCGAGCGGTAGCGGTCACAGTCATCGGGACCTCGTCGTGGTGAGCGTGATGGGTGTGGCCCGGCCCTCGAATTCACCGCGGAGGCGGGCCGTCCTCCTTCTGACCGTCGGCCGTGGTTGTTGTTGGACCGGCGGCTGTGAACAGTGAACGACCGGGCTGTCGCTGAGACGAGGAAAAATCGGTGCAATCGGCATCGGCCCCAACCGGAAATTCCGCAGTCGCCCGTTTCTGGTCGGGTCCGCCGTCTGGCTACGGTGAATCGGTGGAGGGCAACCGGGACCTCAAGAGCCGCATGGATCAGGCGGGTTTCACGCAGGCCGAATTGGCCGAAGCGGTGAACGCCTACCTGCGGTCCCTTGGCCATGACGGGACGGTGAGCGACCGCACAGTCCGCAACTGGCTGACCGGAAGAACCCGCTGGCCTCACCCTCGCCAAAGGGAAGCCTTAGAAACAGTATTCAACTGCCGGATCACTGAGCTGGGCTTCGTGCCCCGAGGAGAGATCGCATCCTCGCTCTCGGGACCAACGGAGGACCCTGTGCTTCGCCGCCGATTCATCAGCGCATCGACCGGGACGGCCATAGCAGCCGGTACTGCTGGCGCCACCCCGGCCCCTGCCGTGCAACGCCGGGTCGGGGCCAGTGACGTGGAGCGGCTGTTGAGCAAGTTCTCCGCTCTCATCGCAAGCGACCACCGATACGGCGGCCAGATCACGATCGAGGCTCAGGCATCCGCCCTCGCCGGTGAAGCCCTGGCCCTCCAGGCGCGCGGCGGCGCGAGCCAGCGCGTACGCGGCGCGCTGTACGCCTGCGCAGCCTCGTTCACTTCCAGCGCCATGTGGGCCGCCATCGACGGACGCCGATTCGACGAGGCACAGCACTACTTCGACCGGGCATCCAGCCTCGCTGCCATGTCCGGTGACCCTGCGATCCAGTTCCGCATCTGGTCCCACGCGAGCAGCCTCTACCGGCACCTCGGGCGCCCTGCTGACGCCCTGGCGGCCAATGACGTGGCCCGCAACCTGCCTGTCACCCGCCGCGACCCGATGTTCGCGTCCCTTGGGCACGCCCGTCACGCCGCCATCTACGGCCTCACCGGTAACGCCACCGCCGTCCGGCGCGTCCTCGCACACGCCCAAGAGGCACTCGACCGGGCCGACCCGCAGGAGCACCGGCCCGTGTGGCTGAACGCGTTCTACGACCAGGCAGAGCTGGAGAGCCTGGCCCTCGCCGCGAACCTCAGCCTCGGCAACTTCGAGCAGGCCGAAGCCCACGCCCATCGAAGCCTGGCCCTGCTCCGCCCGCACATGCATCGCACCCGAGCCATTACCACCGCCCGGCTCGCCCACGCCCAACTCGGACAAGGCGACGTCGAACCCGCCATCGCCACCGCGATGTCCATTCCCGCCGATGTCTTCACCCGCCACCCACGCGTCACCAGAATGCTCGGCAACTTCGGCATCAAGCTCCACGCCGCTGCACCGTCCAGCTCGCTCACCTGCACCTGGGACCAGTACGCCCACGACTCCCGGAGGAACAAGGCGTGACCATCAACGACATCGAACTGCGCCACGCCCTCGACGTGGAACCCGTATGGCACGAGCTCATTGAGGTGTATGCCGAAGTGCGTGCCGATCAGCTTCACCAACCGCACTACTCAGTGGAGCGGTACGGCGAGCGGCTGGACCGGCATGCCTCGGAGCCCGGCTGGGAGGCCGTTATCGCCTACGACGGCGAAGATCCGGTGGGATACGCATACGTCAACGCCCTTAAACCGGACGACCGTTGGTGGAGGCGCATGACCACCCCCCTGCCCGACGGATGCACCGACATCTCCACCGTGGCATTGAAGGAGATCATGCTCCGAGCGCCCTGGCGCGGCACCGGCATCGCCCTGCGAATTCATGACGAGCTCCTCGCGCATCGGCCGGAGGAGCAGGTATCCCTTCTGGTGAACCCGCAGGCGGGGCACGGGAAGGTGAAGGCGCTGTACGAGTCGTGGGGCTACGAGACGATCAGCGAGCAGCAGCCTTCCGCCGACGGACCGGTTCTCACCGCCATGCTGCGCGCCATCCGTGCTGCCGCACCGGCTCCCGGCGGCACACCCGCCGAGTAGCTGCAAGTCGCAGGGCTGAGGCCGGGCCACATACACCCCGGACCCGACCTCGGTCTCCTCTTCCGCGGGGTGGGGAACCTGGTGCCCGGTTCCCGGTGGCGCCTCGCTCTGTCAGGGCCGGCGCAGGCGCCAGAGCGGGGGCGCGTACTGGTCGGGGCGGGTGCGGATCAGCAGGTCGCGCAGGGGCAGCCGCTGGGAGCCGGGGATGCCGAGGACCTCGGTGATGCGGCGGAAGGACGTGTGTGTGGCGCCACGCGCGCGTGCCTCGCTCTCGAACGCGGCGAGCCGCTCCAGAACCGCGTCGCGATCGAGCTCCGCGGGCGGCTCCTGTGTGAGCCGCACCGCTGCCGCCGACCGCTCGCGCTCGTAGTCGATCTCCGAATAGCCGCAGATCTCCCGGCTGTGCCGCTCGGCCTCGTCGAGGCTGGTCGACGCGAGGACGGCGCGGGCGAGCCGGTTCCTGCGCAGTGCCTCGCCGAGGTCGGCCTCGTGGACCGCCGGGCTCTCGTCGGTGAGCGGCACCAGCAGCCCGGCGCCCCGGACTTCGCAGAGGCCGCGCTCCCCGCGTGCCGTGGCCGCGAGCATGGCGGCGGCCTCGGACGGGTGCCACTCCAGCACCCGCCCCGCGGCCTCGACCTGCTGCGGGCCGAGCGTGAGCAGCCGCCTGCCGAGCCGTTCGCGGAGTACGTCCACCGGGATCTCGCCGTCCAGACCCGGACCCGCGACGAGGAGCCGGACGGGCGCGCCGAGCCGGGAGCAGGCCGCGAGGGACAGGGCATCGGCCAGCGGGCTCTGGAGCGTGGGCTCGTCACCGCGGGCGAGGATGTCGCCGCCGACGTCGAACAGGTCGACCGAGTCGGGTGCCAGGTGCGCGACGAGCTCCTCGAGCCCGCGCGTCATGCCCTCGACCCCTTGGAAGGGGTCGATGAGCGCGAAGGTGTGCGGCAGTTCGGCGGCCAGGCGGGGGAGGGTGGAGCCCGCGGGCGGTACGGGTGCGGCGTCGGCGGGCACGGCCCGGACGCCGGGCGCGAGCGGGCGCAGCCCGGTGAAGTCGGCAGGCCCGCGCGGGCCGGGAACCGGGTCGACCAGGAGACGGTCCCAGGCGTACGTGAGAATCACCGCCGGGCGGTCCTCGTGCCCGTACAGCGCGGCGTGCAGCATCGCGGCGGCGACAGCATCGCCACCGCCTCCCGCCGCCACGATCAAACGCGTCACGCGGCCAGCGTACGGGGGCGGCGGGGACGGCACCCGCACGTCGGCGGCGGCGCTGACGCCGGCAATGGAGACGGCCTGCGCAACGGCTGCAGCGGCCCGCGCCGGCGGGCCCATTGCCACGGGCCGCCACCCCAAGCCCGTGCACGCCGATGCCGCGGCGGTCAAGGCCCGTACCCCTACCCGGACTCGTATCTGCGCAAGGGGCTGCTGACGGACCACGCGCCGTTCGTCGAGGCCGGACAGCGCATCGGGCTCGAAACGATCAGGGATACGGCCATCCGGTCCGGCCTGTGCAAGGAGAGCATGGCGCGCCCGGAGCCCACCTTCCCGCTCGGCACGTCGACCCCCAGCGCGATCCGTATGGCGGGCGCGTACACGACCTTCACCAACGGCGGCACGCGCGCCGACCCTTACTCGGTGACAAGGTGCTGCGGGACGGGGAGCCGGTCGACGGCTTCGCCAAGCCGCGGGCGCGGCGGGTCATGGATCCGTACGTGGCGGCCGACGTCGCCGGTGCGCTGGGCGCCTTCGCCGGGCAGAACCTGGGCTTCGACGACTTCCGGTCGCTGGGGAAGGTCGCGGCGGGCGGGACCGGCCCGGGCGACCGGATGAAGTCGGCGTGGTTCATCGGCCACGCCAATGAAATGACCACCGCCGTAACGATGTTCCGCACCGAGCCGGGCAACCCGCAGTTGCTCCCCATGCAGGGAGTGGGCGGCCCGAAGTCCGAGCGGGGCACCGTCTTCCCGCCCCGGATCTGGTCCGCGTACGCGAAGGCCACGCTCAGCGGCCCTGAGTGAGCCGGGCCGGGCGGGCAAGGCGGGGCCGGTGGGGCGGAGCGCCTTTGGGCAGCGCTTGAGGTGCTAGGAGGGGGCGCGTGCTGCTGGTGCGCTGCTGCGAGTCGTCTCGTGCGCCTGTGTGGGCGGTCGTCACTGTGTGAATGCATCTGACTGCAAAGGGTGATCGGTGCTGGCTCTGGAGAGGGCGGCCGACGTCAGGGCACTTCTCAAGGCTGTGTGGATCACCCGTGGATCGCCCGGAAACGCGAGGTGCGACGATGTCGTTGCTGTCCCGGATGCCCGCCTCGGCGGCCGCACAGACCGCCGTGGTCCGCGGCGCGAGACCGCGGATCCCCATCGGCCCCAGGGGGCTGGGCGCTTCGGCCGCCAGGCTCGCGACCGGGTGGCCGGACGGCAGCGATACGGCCCTGGAGACGGACGGGGACGCGCAATCGGCCGCGGACGCGGACACGTCGTCGGACCACGACGCGCCGTCGGTCCCCGAGCTGTACTGCCCCTCTCCCGTCCGCGACGACCCCGCCCTCGGCGAGGAGGTCAACGAACGGCTGGTCCAGTGGGCCGAGGAGACCGGGATCTACCCAGGGCAGCTCGACCGCGTCCGTACGGCCGACTTCGGGCGGCTGATCATGCTCACCCACCCCGACTCCGACGACCCGGACCGCCTGCTGGCGGCGGCGAAGTGCGCGCTGGCCGAGTGGGCTACGGACGACCACTACTGCGCCGACGAATCCGCAGGCGCCGCCGCGGAACTGCGGGGCTCGCGCCTCCGCATCGCGTACGTCGCGGCGGACCCGGCCCATCTCCCGGTCCGTTACGCGGCGCAGCTCGAACGGGCCATGCGGGAGGACCCGGTCCTCGTCGCCCTTCGCTCCGCCCTCGACCATCTGGCCCGGTACGCCGTCCCGGTGCAGGTGGCCAGGCTCTGCCGCGAGCTCGCGGCGCTGTTCGTGGGCTACGGCCAGGAGGCGTCCTGGCGCGCCACCGGACAACTCCCACCGATCTGGGAGTACCTGCTGAACCGTCAGCGCAACAGCTTCCTGCCCTGCATGGCCGTGATCGACCCCGTCGGCGGGTACGAGCTGCCCGCCGCGGAATACGCCGATCCGCGGGTACGCCGGGCCGTCACGGTGGCCGGAACCGCAAGCACGCTCGTGAACGACCTGTACTCGATGACCAAGGAACACCAGGCCTCCGGGCTGGACTTCAACCTGCCCACGGTCGTCGCCGCCGAGGAGAAGTGCTCGCTGCGGGAGGCGGTCGAGCGGAGCGTCCGGATCCACGACGAGCTGGTGCACACCTTCGAGGCGGAGGCGGCGGCCATCGCCCTCACCGGCTCCCCGGCCCTGCGCCGCTTCCTGTCCGGGGTGTGGGCCTGGCTCGGCGGCAACCGCGAGTGGCACGCGGGCAGTGCCCGTTACGGCGGTGAAGCGAGCCGCACATGAGCGGCGCGCTCCCAGACCTGGCCACCGACCCGGCACCGGACCTGGCCCCGGCCCTGGACCTGGCCCCGGCCCTGGACCTGGCCCCGGCCCCGGACCTGGCCCCGGCCCCGGACCTGCCCCCGGCCCCCGACTTAGCCCCAGCCCCGGCCTCCGCCACGGCCTCAGGCCTGGCCTTGGACCTGATCTCCGACCCGACCTCCGACCTGGCACAGGACCTGGCGTTGGCTCTGGCCCTGGACCTGGCCCTCGATCTGCTCCGAGGCTGCCCTCGGCCGGAGGACCGCAGCCCGACGAATGAAGGAGTCACCCCCATGGCCGCGACCACTCCCTCCACCACTGCCGCGACCCATGCCCCCGCCACCTCCCCCGCGCCCTCCGCAACCCCCTCCGTCACCGAGGTCCTGCGCACCGCGTACCAGAAGGCCGTAGCGGCGTACTGGGACAACAACCGGCAGGACCCGGTCAACCTCCGGCTCGGCGACATCGACGGCCTCTACCACCACCACTACGGCATCGGCGACTACGACCCCTCCGTACTGGAGGGCCCGGAGGACACCTGGGACGACCGCATCATCGAGGAGATGCACCGGCTGGAAACGGCACAGGCGGACGTTCTTCTCGACCACCTTGGGGCCATCTCACCCAGCGACCGGCTGCTCGACGCAGGCTCCGGCCGGGGCGGCACCAGCTTCATGGCCCACCAGCGCTACGGCTGCCAGGTGGACGGTGTGTCGATCTCCGAATACCAGGTCGGCTTCGCCAACGACCAGGCGGCGGAGCGCGGCGTGGACGACCGGGTGCGGTTCCACTTCCGCAACATGCTGGACACCGGCTTGGAGACCGGCTCCCGCAGGGCCGTGTGGACCAACGAAACCACCATGTACGTGGACCTCTTCGAGCTCTTCGACGAGTTCGCCCGCGTTCTGGAGTACGGCGGCCGCTACGTCTGCATCACCGGTTGCTACAACGACGTGACCGGTGGCCGCTCCAAGGCCGTGAGCCGCATCGACGAGCACTACACCTGCAACATCCACCCCAGGAGCGAGTACTTCAGGGCGCTGGCGGCCAACGGCTTCGTCCCGATCAACGTGATCGATCTGACGGCCCAGACGATCCCTTATTGGGAGCTGCGCGCGGAGTCCTCGGTGGCGACGGGCATCGAGGACCCTTTCCTCACCGCGTACCGGGAAGGCAGCTTCCACTACCTGCTCATCGCCGCCGACCGTATCTGAGTCCGACGACGTGGCCGCTGCGTCGTTCAGTCGTACTTCCGGAGCGCGGTCACCAGTTGCCGCCCTTCCCCATGTCTCGTCGTAGAAGTACATCCACACCGGCTCGTTCTCGGGGTGCTCGGACGCGCGGCTGAACGGTTGAGGGGACCGAACACCGCGTACTGCTCGCGCGGAGAGCGCCCCGCGGGTGGCTGCGAGCGGGGGCGGGGCGCACGCGTGGGGTGGTCCCTTCAGTGCCCCACGTGACCTGCCGGATGCGGCATCACCCCCGGGGCGTGCCAAGTGCCGTGGTGCCCGCCAACGCCGGCCGGAAGCCGCCCGGAGCGGCGAGTTCCCGGGCTCCATGAGTAATAATCAACGTGTGGTGAATTCCTTGGACCCGCCCGATGCCCCGCTCGACGTCCTGGTCGTCGGCGGCGGTCCGACGGGCCTCGCGCTGGCCGCGCAGCTGGAGCGCTACGGGGTCCGGTTCCGGGTGGTGGACCGGCAGCCGGACCGGGTGCACGAGTCGCGTGCGCTCGCCGTGCAGCCCCGCACTCTGGAGGTGCTCGCCGGGGTCGGCGGAGTCGCCGAGGAGATGGTGGAACGCGGCAACCGGGCCGTACGGCTCCAGATGCACGTCGGTGAACGGGCGGTTCCGGTGCGGCTGTTCGACATCGGCGTCGAGGACACCGCGTACCCGTATCTCCTCTTCCTCTCCCAGGCGGAGACCGAGCGCATCCTCGGCGACCACCTCGGCGGGCGGGGAGTGCGCGTGGAGCGCGGCACGGAGCTCCTCGATCTCGACCCCGACGCGGACGCCGACCTCGACGCCGACCTCGACTCCGGCCTCGCGCCCGACGCGCCGGGCGACGCGGTCATCTGCACGCTGCGGCACGGCGACGGGAGCGAGGAGACCGTTGCGGCCCGGTACGTGGTCGGCTGCGACGGTGCCCACAGCAGGGTGCGGCAGGCGGCCGGTATCCCCTTCGAGGGCCGCGCCTACCCGCAGACGTTCGTGCTGGCCGACCTGGAGGCCGACGGCATCGAGCCCGGCTGGGCGCACGCCTTCCTGTCCCCGCGTGGCCTGCTGCTCTTCTTCCCGCTGGAAGCTCCGGCGACCTGGCGCCTGCTGGCCATGCGACCCGACTGCGACACCACGCCTGTGGAGCGGTCTGTGGAGCTGGCGGAGGTGCAGCGGCTCGCGGACGCCTACACGGGGGCGAGTGTCCGGCTGCGCGATCCGGTGTGGATGACCAACTTCCGGCTCCACAACCGCGGGGCCCGCCACTACCGGGCGGGCCGGGTGTTCCTGGCGGGCGACGCCGCCCACATCCACAGCCCGGCCGGTGCGCAGGGCATGAACACCGGCATCCAGGACGCCGTGAACCTCGGCTGGAAGCTCGGACTGGTCTCGACGGGCCGGGCGAGGCCCGAGTTGCTCGACACCTACGAACCGGAGCGGGCGCCGGTCGGCCGGAACGTCCTGCGCTTCACCGACCGGGCGTTCACCATCGGCACGTCCACCCATCCCCTCGTACGGTTCGCCCGCACGCAGGTCGCGCCCCGTCTGATGCCGTTGGCCCTGCGGATCAGGGCCGGGCGGGCGTACGGGCTGCGCACCGTCACACAGCTGCGTATCCACTACCGGTCGAGCCCTGTGTCGCAGGACGGGCCCGGGGCGCCGCGCCGAGGGCCCCGGGCGGGCGACCGGCTGCCGGACGCACCCGTCTCCGTGGACGGCAGGCCGACCACGCTCCACCGCGAACTCGCCGCTCCCGGCCATCACTTGTTGCTGTGCGGCCGCGCCCGTGCCTTCGCCCACGACCATGCCGCTGCAGATGCCCTTGCCGATGTCTGGCCTGCCGGGCACGGTCCCAGCGCGCTCACTGGGCACCTGCTCAGCCCTGACCCCGCGCCTGGCGGCCTCCATGATCTCGACGGCCTCGCGCTGCGCCGCCTCGGGCTGTCCGCCGACCGGACGGGTCACTACCTGATCCGCCCGGACGGCCACATCGGCTACCGCGCGGGCGGAACGGACCTCTCCGGTCTACGCGACTACCTGAGCGCGTGGCGGCTGACCTAGCCGAACGTTGGGGCCGGGTCCGGATCCGGGTTCGGGCCGGGTCAGGGGCCGGGCTCCGCGCCCGTACGTGCGGGCGGCTCAGCAGACGACTGAGCGAGCCGCCCTACACAGGCGGCAGGCCGCGATGGCCGATTGCGGCGGTACGCGGTGACCGGGTGACCTGGGCACCCCGGCACCGAGATGCCTGCCGTGCCGGGCTGTGGAAACGTGGAAGCGCATACCGCCGATCGGGCGAAGCCCGGCCGACGGGCAGGTAATGCTGGCAAAGGAGCCAACCATGACCAGTCATGTAGGTGGGGCTCGAGCAGGCGGCGCTGCCCGAAGTTCCGTCACCAGTGGAAACATGAGCGGATGGATCGTCTTCGCCGGAGTCATGATGATCTTCGGTGGGCTCATGGCCCTCTTCACGGGGATCGCCGCCATAGCCGAGGACGACGTCTTCGTCGCCACACGCAACTACGCATTCGAATACGACCTCACCGGCTGGGGTTTCATCCACCTGATCCTGGGCGCCGTGATCGTCGTCGCGGGCTTCGCGCTCTTCACCGGAGCGCTGTGGGCGCGGGCCGTCGGTGTCGTCCTCGCGGGGCTCGGCGCGCTGTCGAACTTCCTGTGGATCCCCTACGCGCCGTTCTGGGCCCTGACGCTCCTCGCCATCGACATCTTCGTCATCTGCGCTCTGTGCGCGGCACCACGGCGTTCCGCGACCGGGGCCGAACCCGGGGCCGGGGCCCGGCCCGGGACCGCGGCCTGACCGTCTGTGCCGCGATCACGGCGCCCGACCTGGCCGCCACCCCGCGCTCGGGCCTCACCGCCCACTCTGCGGGGACGCGCACCTGCTGAACTTCCGCTGCTCGGCTCTCGCGAGCGGCACTTGATGTTCGAGATCAACGACTTCGACGAGACCCTGCCGGGACCGTGGGAGTGGACGTCAGACGGCTGGCGGCCAGCCTGGTGATCGCGGCGCGGGAGAACGGCTTCAGGGACTCGGAACGCGCCGCGATCGTCCGCGCCATGGTCCGGCCCCACCGCGAGTGGATGCACGAACTGGCCGTCCTGGGCCGTCTCGCGGTCTGGTATGCCCATGTGGATGCGGACGAGATCCAGGCCGTCGCATCCGAGCAGCTCGACAAGAGAACCCGCTGGCGCTGCAGGCCAAGGAGGCCGACCAGTCGGCGCTCGCGCGGTACGTCGACCAGGGCGCGCACGCGACGCAGGGGACCCGCACGACGTACGGGACGGATGCGCCACAGGCGACGGCGCACGCGGCGCACACGACGTACGCGAACCAGGCCCAGCGGGTTGTCGAAGGTCGGCGGCCGATGCAGACCGCCTCTTACTGGCGTCCTCGGTTCCGCCGGGTCGGCTTTGACATGCAGCCATCCAGCTGCCTATCGTTTAGGCAGCTGGATGGCTGCATGTTCGGAGGATGGCGCTAGATGGACGAGGTGTTCAAGGCGCTGGCCGATGCCAGCCGACGGCGGCTGCTCGACAGCTTGAACGCCCGCAACGGGCAGAGTCTGCGGGAGCTGTGCGCCGGTCTCGACATGGCCCGGCAGTCGGTCAGCAAGCATCTGGCGGTGCTGGAGGCGGCCGACCTGGTGACCACGGTGTGGCGTGGCCGGGAGAAGCTGCACTACCTCAACGCCGCGCCGATCAATGCCATCGCCGAGCGCTGGATCGACCAGTACGACCGCGAGCGGGTGCGCGCACTCGCCGACTTGAAGACAGCATTGGAGCTGGCACCCATGGCTGGCAACGCGTTCGCGTACACGACCTACATCAACACCACGCCGGAACGGCTCTGGCAGGCGCTGACCGACCCGGCTTTCACCCGTCGCTACTGGGGGGTGGCCTTCGAGACGGACTGGAAGGCCGGATCGCCGATGATCTGGGACGAGCGGGGGGCGAAGACCGCCGATCCTGCTCAGGTCGTCCTCGAATCCGAGCCCTGCCGCCGGCTGTCCTACACCTGGCACACGTTCACGCCGGAGTGGGCCGAGGCCGCCGGCGTGAGCGACGAGGTACTGACCAAGGTGGCCGAGGAGCGCCGGTCGAAGGTGACCTTCGAGATCGAACCGCTCGGCCAGATGGTCAAGCTGACCGTCGTACACGACGGCTTCGAGCCGGGCAGCACCGTGCTGGAGATGGTCGGCGAAGGCTGGCCGCAGCTCCTGTCCGACCTCAAGACCCTGCTCGAAACCGGCGAACCCCTGCCCACGCCCGACCGCGTCGGCCAGGGCGCGTGATCGGCCACGACGTGGTCAGTCCTCGGGGCCGGGGTGCAGCGGGGTGCAGCGGGGCGGGGCGGCTGCGTGAGCTCTGATCGAGGCGCCCTGCCACAGGCTTTGACCGGCCGACCCGGTGGGACGTTCCTGGCGCCGTGGCTGCCGATCACTGCGGCGCTGTTCGCGGCCTCAGCCGTCTGGCTGGTGGTCAGCGCAAGTCGTCGAGGGCCGCGAGGATGTCGGCCGGTTCGGCGCGGGCGGTGTAGTCGGAGGTCACGAAGGCCCAGCGGATCTCGCCCTCGCGGTCGATGACGTAGGTGGCGGGGATGGGCAGGGTGCGGGCGTGTCCGCCGTTGACCCGCTGGAGGTCGAAGCCCAGGGAGTCGTAGGCGGCCGCCAGGTCCTCGGGAAGGTCGAAGGCGAGCCCGTACTGCTTGGCGAGGTCGGATCCCGCGTCGCTGAGGACGTCGAAGGCCAGTTGGTGCTTCTCGCTCAGGGACAGCGACTCGTCCGGGATCTGGGGGGAGACGGCGACCAACTGTGCGCCGCGGGCGGTCAGTTCGTGATGGTGCTGCTGCAGGGCCCTCAGCTCCAGGTTGCAGAACGGGCACCAGGCGCCGCGGTAGAAGCTGAGCACGACGTGCCCCTGCGCGAGGAGATCGTTCAGGTTCACGGTCTGCCCGGTTGCCGAGGGCAGGCTGAAGCGGGGGGCCTGTACGCCCACGCCGAGCGCTCGCTCGACCTGTCCGGACTCCGCGAGGTCGCGGGCGGCCCGGCTCATGACCTCCCGTATGGCGGGCGGGATGTGGTCCGGAGCGGACTCGCGGCAGGCACGCAGTTCCTCATTGAGGCTCATCGGGTGTGCTCCTCCTGGTCAGGGCTGATGAGGGGGTGTGGTGCGCAGTGGGTCGAGGACCGCGGCGACGGTGGCGCCGAGGGCTTCGGGGTCGGCGCCCGCGCGGGAGCGCAGGTTGATCCCGTAGGTGACGACGGCGAGGACCGCGGCCGTGGAGTCGAGGTCGAGGGTGCGGGGGACTTGGCCGCGTGCGGCGGCCGTGCCCAGAACGGAACGCATGGCCTTCTCGAGCTGCTGGTGATGGCGGTCGAGCACGCGGCGGACTTCGGGGTCGTTGCATTCCGGTCCTGAGTGGGCGTTGGTGACCATGCACCCCCAGCCGGCGTAGTGGCCCGAGGAGCGCATCTGAATGAGGTCAGCGAAGAAGTCCTCGATCGCCGGCAGGCCCGAGGGATTCGAGGCCAGCCACGCGAAGGCCGGGGTGGAGTTGCGCTCGATGTAGCGCCGCAGTGCGGCGACGTACAGGCCGTCCTTGTTCCCGAAAGTCGCGTAGAGGCTGGAGCGGCTCACTCCTGTCGCCGCCACCAGGGTCTGGATTCCGGTCGAGGACATCCCCTGCCGCCAGAACAGCCGCACGACGGCGTCGAGCAGGGCATCGACGTCGAAGTGCTTCACGTCCGGCATGCACACCTCCATCCTGGAACGACCGTTCCAAGTTATGCCCAAGTTGCATGCCGGGCAAGGGTGTTGGAGGCACCTGTTCCCGCCTATGTTTCTTCTCATATCTGAGATACATTCTCGTTTGTGAGAACCGCGAGAACTGTGGAGGAAGGGCCCCCGCAGAGCCCTGGTCCCGAGCCCGTGGAAGCCCGCCTGGCGGGGCGGCTCGCCCAGCTGCGGGTTGAGCACGGCTGGTCGCTGGATGAGCTGGCGCGGCGCACGGGCGCGAGCCGTTCCACGCTGTCGCGGCTGGAGCGGGCGGAGATCAGCCCGACGGCCGCGTTGCTGGGCAAGTTGTGCGCGGCGTACGCGCGCACGATGTCGCAGTTGCTGGCCGAGGTGGAGTCGGATCCACCGCAACTGGCCCGGGCGGACCAGCAGTTGGTCTGGCGGGACGAGGCATCGGGCTTCACCCGCCGGTCGGTGTCCCCGCCCCATCCCGGGCTGCGTGGCGAGATCGTCGAGGGCGGCTTGCGGCCGGGCGTGGACATCTCGTACGACGCACCGCCCGTGCCGGGCCTCGAGCAGCACATCTGGGTGCTGGAGGGCGCGCTGGAGGTCACCGCGGGCAGGGGCGTGTACGAGGTTCGGGCGGGGGACTGCCTGCGTTTCCGGTTGTGGGATCGCTCGCGGTTCCGCTGCCCGGGGCCCGACCCGGTCCGTTACGCCGTGATGGTCGTCCTGCCGTGAGTGTAGGGAGGGAGCCCACGATGCACACCATCACGAGCCTGTCCGCGGATGAGTTCCGCACCAGCGTGAAGAGCCTGGCCGACCTCCTCGTCGACGTCGTCGCGGGAGGATCCTCCCTCGGTTTCCTCGCCCCCTTCGGCCAGGCATCGGCGGCAGACTGGTGGCACGCCCAGCAATCCGCCGTAGCCGACGGCAGCCTCACCGTCTGGGTCGCCCGCGGACCCGACGGCATCACCGGAACCGTCGGCCTCGCGCGGAACCCCAAGCCCAACGGCCGGCACCGCGCCGAGATCGTCAAGCTCATGGTCCACCGCGACGCCCGCGGCCGGGGAGTGGCCCGGGCACTCCTCACCACGGCCGAACAGGCCGCCGCTCGGGCCGGGGCGAGCCTCCTGATCCTCGACACCGAGACCGGCAGCGCCGCGGAGCACCTGTACCGCTCCACCGGCTGGACCCGCTACGGCCTAGTCCCCGATTACGCGGCCGACCCGGACGGCTCCCTCCAGGACTGCAGCTTCTACTTCAAGCGGCTCTCCTGAGGTCCGGAACGAGTCCACCGGCGCGACTCTGCCGCATCGCATACCCCCCGCTGCGGTTCGTAGTCCCAGCGCTTTACGACAGTGGCTCCTCGTCTTCTGGCCGGTTGATGTACGAGGCCTGGCAGCCGTAGCAGCCTTCGATCGGGGGTCGGTGAACCACAGGGCAGAAGAAGGAGCAAGCCGCTCAAGCCAGAGAAGCCACCGGCGCCACCCGCGCGACCCAAGCCGTCCGGATGCTCAATGCCACGCCCGCGCACGCGCGGCTGCCGCACCCGCAGAGCGTCCCTACCAGCTTCGGGAAAGGGCGGGTCAGGGGAGAAGCCCGCCGGAGTCGCGGTGATCCGCCGGGACACGCCTTAGGCAAGGGACGGCAGTGAGGCGGCGAAGTCCCTGATCTTGGCGTTCTCGTTGACGGTGCGCCAGCTGACCACGGCGCGGGCCGGCGGCAGTCCGGTCATCGGCAGGAACACCACGTCGGGGTGGCGGTAGTACTGCGTCAGTGCGGTGGACGTCGCACAGACCTCGGTGCTCGACGCGACCCGGCTGAGCATCTCGTGCTGCGTCTTGACCAGCCGTCCCCTGCGGATGGGCCGCCCGCCGGGCGTACTCTGCGGCAGAAACCCGTCGCGGATCTCCTTCGGGGCGGTCCGCGGCATTTCGACCATCGTGTGCTCGGCCAGTTCCTCCGCGTCGACCGACGACCTGGTCGCGAGCGGATGGTCGGCTGCGACGGCGAGCACGCGCGGATACTCGGCGATCACCGGGCCGCTCGTCAGATCGGGCTCCTGAACCGGCCAGATGGTGACCTGCATGTCGACCTCGGCCCGCCGCAGCGGCCCGAAGTAGTCGCCCCAGCCGGTCTCGGTCATGCTGATCGACCACTCCGGGTGGGTACGGCGGAAGTTGGCCACCGAGGCGTCCACGGCGCCGGCGAACGGGCCGAGAAATCCGATGCGCAGCTCACGGGCGAAGGCCCGGGTCTCCTCGATGGACCGCTGCAGCCCCTCGAAGCTCGGCTTCACGCGTTCCAGCAGGAAGTGGCCGGTCGGGGTGAGGGCCACCCGGCGGCTCGTACGGTCGAAGAGCAGGCCTCCGATGCGCCGCTCGAGCGACTGGATGAGCTGGCTCACCCGCGGCCGGGACAGCCCGAGCCGGTCCGCCGCCCTGGCGAAGTGCAGTTCCTCGGCGAGGGCCAGGAACGCCTCGATCTCCCCGAGTTCGGTAAACGCCACTTACCGATCGTACAGAAGATAGGTCTTGATGAGGGCAGGGGCCTTGGAAACGATGGGGGGCACTCGACGTGGGCCCTCCCTACGGGGGAGGGAGGGCCCGCCGACGGGTGGTCACCGGCCGGGCCGTACGGCGATGGCCTCGACTTCGCGGCTCCGGTATACCGCGGTCCGCTCTCCCGCGGGCCCGCAGTGTCTGCGACGGCCGCGCGTCATACGGAGGACGGCTCGCGCTGGTCGGGGGTGGCGTCCCCGTGGTGCGGCGCGAGCGGTATCGAATCCATGCGATAACGCTCGCGCCGCCTACGGATCCGCAGGCACGGGGGGGACCTTCGGATCCGCATGCGCCGATGACCGGTCGGCGTACCTCCTACTGCGCCAGTAACCGATCGCGTGTCACACCTCGCATGGGTGAGTGCACGGGTGCGCAACCTCTGAAAGAACTCGCCCCCTTGGATCAACTCGGCCCCTGGATGAACTCGCCCCCGGATGAATTCGGCCTCTGGATGGACTGGCCTTGAATCCGGGCCGGTGAAGATCCGGCGAACATCAGCGGTTGCCGCCCCTCTCCGCCCACACGGACACGATCGAGGGACGAGGGATGGTGCCGGGGCCGTCCGGCCAGGCAGAGGCCGGCTTCTCGGCGCTGGCGCCGTCGACCTCACCCGGGTGCTGGGCGGCGATGAGGATGCGTTCGCCGGTGATGACCGGGCCGCAGGTCTCCGCGCCGCGTGGGACGGTCAGGAACTGCCTGACGTGGCCGCGGTGTTCGCCGGTGACGGGGACCGCGAACAGCCCGTCGGCCGAGCCCAACGCGTTGCCGTCGGTCGCGATCCAGAGGTTGCCGCCCTCGTCGAAGGCGATGTTGTCCGGACAGGAGACCGGGCTGACCTGCTCCTTGTCGAAGCCCGCGAAGTACGTGGACGGGTCGTCCGGGTCGCCGCAGACGAGCATCAGCCGCCACCGGAACGAGCGCGATGCCGCGTCCGAGTTCCGCTCGTCCAGCTCCAGAACGTGGCCGTGCTTGTTGCCGTTGCGCGGGTTCGCCTCGTCCGCCCCGGCCTTGCCCGCCGCGCCGCGGTCCTTGTTGTTCGTCAGCGCCACATAGACGCGGCCCGTACGCGGGTGCGGCTCGACGTCCTCGGGCCGGTCCATCTTCGTCGCCCCGGCCTTGTCTGCGGCGAGCCTGGTGAAGACGCAGACCTCCTCAGCCGTCATCCCCGGTACGTGTGAAGTGCTGCCAGTGGCCAGTGGGATCCACTCGCCGCTGCCGTCGAAGGCCCCGTCGTCCGGGAGGCCGCCCGAGCCGTCGATCTCTCCGCCCGGGCTGTCGCCGGTGAAGCGGGCGACGTAGAGGGTGCCCTCGTCGAGCAGCCGCAGGTTGTGCTCGCGGGCGGCGTGGCCGGTGCCTTTCTTGTACGCGTGGGTGGAGACGTACTTGTAGAGGTAGTCGAATCGCTCGTCGTCGCCCATGTACAGGGCCACGCGGCCGTCGCGGGTCAGCCGGGGCTCGGCGGCCTCGTGTTTGAAGCGGCCCAGCGCGGTGCGCTTGCGTGGAACGGACTCCGGGTCGTACGGGTCGATCTCCACGACCCAGCCGAAGCGGTTGACCTCGTTGGGCTCCTTGGAAATGTCGAAGCGGTCGTCGAAACGCTCCCACTTCCGCTCACTGGCGCCCGTCGGCAGGCCGTAGCGGGCCAGGCGCCTGGCGCTGAGCGGATCGGTGACGGCACGGGCGTTGGCGAAGTACTGGTTGACGTTCTCCTCGCCGGACAGGACGGTGCCCCAAGGAGTCACGCCGCCGCCGCAGTTGTTGAGCGTGCCCAGCACCGTACGGCCCGTGGGGTCGGCGCTCGTCTTCAGCAGGGCGCTGCCCGCTGCCGGACCGGTGAACTCGATCGGTGTGGTGGCGGTGATCCGGCGGTTGAGCACGTCGCCGCGAAGAGGGTGGATCCGTCCGGAACCGCGCTCGGCGCGGACTGCCACCACACTCATGCCGTGGGCGGCCCAGGCCACCTCGACCTGCTCGCGGGTCGGGTTGGCCGGGTCGTAGCCGTAGAACATGATCTGTTCGCTGGTGTACTCGTGGTTGGCCACGAGCACCAGCTGCTGGTACCGGCCGGGGGATTCCAGCAACGCCAAGTAGTCGACGTTGTAGCCGAACTGGCCTGCCTGCGCCTCGGCGGTCTGCCGACGGGCGTCGAAGCGCGGTGCTCCGACCAGGAGGGGGTCGCCCCAGCGCAGCACGATCTGCTGTTCGTACCCGGGCGGGAGGGTCACGGCGTCCGTCGTGTTCGGCGGAACGGGCTCGAAGCGCAGGCCCGGCGGAAGGAGCGGCCCCATCGGGGGCAGAGAGGACGGGTTCGCCGCGGCCACCGTGGCTGCCCCGGCGGTCGTGGCCCCGATGGCCAGAACGGCTCCGCCCTTGAGCATCCCCCGGCGGGACAGCGACTGCTGCACCACGTCGCCGAAGTACGGGTTGAATGAGCCGTTGGGCGCTTCGTGGGAGCAGGCGTCACCGCACCGGTAGCGGCATGTCAGTGCCGACCGCGCCGTGTTGTGGTTCGTGACCAGGGGGAGTTCGACGGGCTCTCTGTTGTGGTCGTCCGGCTGCTCGGGCACGAGTCCTCCACGCAGGTTCGTATACGAGACGACGGACCATACGGAGGTGGTCGTCGATGCGGGAAGCCATGGGTCCCGACTTCGTCACGAAGCGCGCCGGTACATGAACACCGGCTCAACAGCTGCCGTCGAGGCGGCCGGTGGCCGGTCGGTCCCTGACCGGGCGGGCCGACCGTGCGACACGTGTGACCGTGTCACCGATGAGATGGGCTCACATGGCGGCCCCTTCGAAGACGAGGGGCTTCAGGGAGGCCCGCGCCGCATGGAGCGCGGCCGTATACCCCGCCGGGCCGGAGCCGATGACGATCACCTTGCGGACATCGGACTGTTCAGCGGTCACTTGGCATTCGTCGGAGCGATCTCGGCGATCAGGCCCTCGATACGGGTCCTGATCTCATCGCGGATGGGCCGTACGAACTCAACGCCCTTGCCGGCCGGGTCCTCCAACTGCCAGTCCAGGTACTTCTTGCCCGGGAAGACGGGGCAGGTGTCGCCGCAGCCCATCGTGATGACCACGTCCGAGGCCTGGACGGCCTCGACGGTCAGGACCTTGGGGGTCTCGGTGGCGATGTCGATGCCGACCTCCTTCATGGCTTCCACGGCGGAGGGATTGACCTGGTCGGCCGGGGTGGAACCCGCGGAGCGGACCTCGACGCGGTCGCCCGCCAGGTGGGTCAGCCAGGCGGCGGCCATCTGGGAGCGCCCGGCGTTGTGGACGCACACGAACAGGACGGAGGGCTTCTCGGACATCAGGTCTCTCTCTTCGTACGAGGGCCGAGGCGAGTGGCATCATCACCGACTGATGTGAGAGTATCAGCTCATGATGACGTCAGTCGACACTGACCTGCTTCGGGTCCTCGCCGACCCGCTCAGGCTGCGGATCGTGACCCTGCTCGCGCACGAGACGCTGTGCACCACGCACCTGGTGGAGGAGACGGGCGCCCGGCAGACGAACCTCTCCAACCACCTGAGAGTGCTGCGTGAGGCCGGGATCGTGGAGACCGAGCCGTGCGGCCGCTTCACGTACTACAAGCTGCGGCCGGATGTCATCGCTTCGCTCGCGGGCCAGTTCGCCGACCTGGCGGAGACCGCTCGGGCCACGGCCGAGAGCGATCTGCGGCGTTCCTGCCCCTGATCGTGCGTGCTGCCGCACCGTATTGCGCCCCTTGGCGTCCTGTTTTGTCGCACCTGTCGCACCTGTCGCACCTGTCGCACCTGTCGCACCTGTCGCGCCCCCCATCGCACTGCACCGAGGAGCCCTGTTGAGCGCAACCCAGGCCACCGGCCCGGAGGCCGAGGCGGTATCCACCATTCCCACAGCCGGGCCTGCGCCTGAACCCGTGGCGACGGCGCCGGGCATCCCGCTGACCCGGCGAGCGGCCGCCGAACTGGTCGGCACCGCCGCCCTGGTGGCCGTGGTGGTGGGTTCCGGTATCCAGGCCACCGAGCTGAGCCGGGATGTGGGGGTGCAACTGCTGGCCAACTCCCTCGCCACCGTCTTCGGGCTCGGCGTGCTCATCCTGCTGCTCGGCCCGGTCTCCGGCGCGCATTTCAACCCGGCGGTCACGCTCGCCGAGTGGTGGACCGCACGGCGCGACGGCTCCGGCCCCGGCGCCGGCTCCGGAGTGACCGGCCGCGAAGCAGCCGTCTACGTCCCCGCCCAGATCGCCGGGGGAATCGGCGGCGCCATACTGGCGGACGCCATGTTCGGCCGGCCGTTGGCCGAGTGGTCCACACACGACCGCTCCGCCGGCCACTTCCTCATCGGCGAGGTCGTCGCCACCGCCGGCCTCATCCTGCTGATCTTCGGGCTCGCCCGCTCCGACCGCCTGCGGTTCGCTCCGGCCGCGGTCGCGTCGTACATCGGTGCCGCGTACTGGTTCACCTCCTCCACGTCCTTCGCCAACCCGGCGGTGACCATCAGCCGCGCCTTCAGCGACACCTTCGCGGGCATCGCCCCGGCCTCGGTGCCCGGCTTCATCGGGGCCCAGCTCGTCGGCGCCGCGGTGGGCCTGGTTCTGGTAGCGCTGATCTTCGGCCGCGGGAGCGCCCGCGGCGGCTCCTCGGCGGATCGCTGACCGAGCTCCGTAGAAGGAGCACTCACGTGGCCTTCCATTCCTGCATGAGGCCGCAGTTCTGCACATGCGGCCGTGGCAGCGCCAAACGCGGCTGCGCGATCCAACTGGCAAGCTGATCAGGGAAGTTGGTGCCCCATCTTCGCCGACTGCCGGTTATGTCCCTTGGTGTCCCACCACTCTTCCAGGAGGGTGTGGACCAGGTGCACGAGTTGCCTGAGGCGATCGCGATCGGGGGCGGGGGAGGTGAACACATCCACAAAGGACTTGTCGTCCCAGGGCAGAGTGAACTCCCACCGCTCGTCCCGGTGACCTTGACGCACCACGGTGAGCCGGTAGGTCAACGTCACGCTGCGGTCGGGGTGATGGTCGACCGACAGATCAGAGATGTTGAATCTGATCTGACCGTCACCAGTGGTGTATGAACGAGCCAGAGCCTGCTCAGCCGGCGTCTGCGTCACGATGCACACCATCCCCGGGGTCCCGGCGCAACCGCCGTCAGCGGGAAACGACGCCGGGGTGCGATGGGATCGGCGCTATCAGTCGACGCACACAACGAGCAGGCACGCCTTCTCCGGTGACGACGGTTTCGGCGCAGAGCTCGCAGTCGACGTATCCGTGTCGGAGCGGTCGGTCGGCGCGGT
This sequence comes from Streptomyces sp. 8N616, assembly GCF_052246385.1. Classification (NCBI taxonomy): domain Bacteria; kingdom Bacillati; phylum Actinomycetota; class Actinomycetes; order Kitasatosporales; family Streptomycetaceae; genus Streptomyces; species Streptomyces sp. 8N616. The sequence goes on from NZ_JBQQBY010000036.1 coordinate 45,631, forward strand.
CGTCCGGGAGGGTTCGGGGCCGGAGCGGTGCGTCTGTGTTTCGCGGCTCGCGGTGGGTGTGGCCTGCGGGGGCGCACTCGTCGTCGCGGTGGGATGGGCGGTGGCCGCGGTGCGGGGCGGAGGGCTCGCGGCGGCAGTGGGGGGCTCGACGGCGGCAGTTCCCCGCCGCGGGCTGGTTGTTGTCGGGGCCGGGCGAGTGCCGGGGTGCCGCGAAGCACGGTCGTCCGGCTGCGCCGATGGCGAGTCGGGGGCGCCTATTCGGCTTGTGGCCTGGGGCGATATGTCCGGCGCCGAGGCTGTGTCCGAGTGAGTGTTGGACGATCCGGTCGGCAGCGCAGTGAAGGCCAGACCCCCACCGACGAGTGCAACGGCCGACGCGACTGCGGCCCGACGACGGCTCTTCTTCCAACGTGCCAGCTGCCGGCGCCTGGCCGCACGCCCCTGTACGGCGGGCGCGGCCGGTTCCTCGCTGCTGGATGAGCCGGCACCCGGTGCTTCCGCTCCCGATCCCCCGGACGTGCCCCTACCGGTCACTCCGGTTCCGGAGTGCGCGGTGCCGCGGTGGAATTCCGAGGAGGGGAACTCCCCGCTGCCGAATGCATCCCATGTCGCTCTTGGGGTCGCTGCGGCCGCGTTACGGGGGCGATGGGCAGGCGGGGCGATGTCCGGGGCGTATGCACCGCACCCTGGGCACACCAATGCGCCATTGAGGTTCCGACGGCACGAGGAGCAGTAGTCCATCTGCGATCTTTCTGTGCTGACCGCCCGGCCAGGGACGCCGGCGACTGGTTCGCCTTCGCACACGCCGAACGGCCAGCAACGCTAACGGCACCTGCCGAAGGCAATCTGTAGCTCTTGTGTCGCTCTTGTAAAGATCACTTGCAGGCCATGGCTCGAACTCGGACCTCTCATTGCGATGGGTGCGATGGGTGCGATGAGGGCCATGTCCTATGTTGTCAGCCCGAGTAGCCGCTTGTAGCGAAAGCCGCGGGGGTCGAGGCCCAGAAGGAAGCAGCCCTTTTTCCCGGCGACTCGATATGTGAGACGGCTCCGAAGAATGATTGACGTGGCCGGAAACCACTGCCACTCTGCTGTGCGTGAGCCAGTCCGAGAAATTTGCCGCGCGCCTGCACGTCGATCTTCGACGCCAGGCCAGCGCCATCTGTGCCGTCGGTCGCTGAGCCTTCGGCCGGCAGTTCTCCTGACTCGTTTCGCCGGTTCCTGACTGCGTCACCGCTGCGCCTGTGCGCGGCGGGTCGCCGACCGGATTCTCCTCCGCCAGTCGTCACATGACGGTCCAGCACGGTGTGGCATTCAGCCGTGCGCGCGGGGGCTGCGTGGCATCGTCCTTCGGCGCCTCTCTGCCGATAGGGGATTCACCGCCGCGATAGCTCGGTGAATCAACCTCCATTGCCATTCGCCTTGTTTCCTGCCCTTTTCGGAAGATCCCGGGGTGTCATTCACGGCTGGGTCCTCCGGATTATCGAGGAGTCATCCTTGACATCCCTGCTTGCCATATCCGGAAGTCCGTCCGCCGATTCCCGAACCGCCTTGGTGGTGGAGCAGGTCGTGCAGCGTCCGTCGCTGACCGGCTTCGATGTGAGGCACCTGAACGTACGTGATCTGCCCCCGGCGGACCTGCTGGCGGGCCGGGCAGGCAGTCCCGCACTGCACCGGGCGCTGGACGCGGTGGCTGCCGCGGACGGCCTGATCGTCGCCACTCCGGTGTACAAGGCCTCGTACACGGGCCTGCTCAAGGCCTTCCTCGATCTGCTGCCGCAGTCGGGACTGGCCGGGAAGACCGTGCTGCCGCTGGCGACCGGCGGCAGCCTCGCGCACGTACTCACCATCGACTACGCCCTGCGTCCGGTGCTGTCCGCACTCGGCGCCCGGCATGTCGTCGCGGGATGTTTCCTGCTCGACATGGCGATCGAGCGCCAGGCAGGCGGCTCGGTGCTGCTCCAACCGGAGGCGGAACTACGGCTGTTCCAGGCGGTGGACGAGTTCATCGAGGCGGTGCCCGCCGCCTCGGACCTCACCGCAGCCCCGTGACCGCAGCCCTGTGACCGCAGCGCCATGACCGCAGCCCCGTGACCGCAGCCCTGTGACCGCAGCGCCATGACCGCAGCCCTGTGACCGCAGCCCTGTGACCGCAGCGCCATGACCGCAGCCCTGTGACCGCAGCCCTGTGACCGCAGCGCCATGACCGCAGCCCTGTGACCGCAGCGCCATGACCGCTGGACCGCAGCCCCGTGATGGCAGCCCCTCTGACCGCCGCCCCATGACCGCCGCTCACCTCATCACCCACGTCCCCGACGACCCTGAAAAGGACACCTCCATGCCCCCGCCGATGGCGACATCCAGACGACAGTTCCTGACCCTGCTCGGTATATCCGCGGCCGCGGTGAGCTGCGGAACGGCCACCGGCGGCAACTCCGCCAAGAGCCAGACCAAGACGCTTCGCTACCAGGGCTGGGCCGGCAACGTCATCCTGCCCGAACTCGCCCAGGACCTCGGCTACCTGGAGGACGTGAAGCTGAAGTGGGTCGGCAACACGATCAGCGGCCCCCAGGACATCCAGTCGGCAGCCACCGGCCAGATCGACTTCGGCGGGGCGTTCAACGGCGCGGTCGTCAAGCTGGCCGCCAACAACGCCCCCATCAAGGCGGTCATCAGCTACTACGGCTCCGACAAGCACGCCTACAACGGCTTCTACGTCCTCAAGGACAGCCCGATCCGCTCGGCTCGCGATCTGATCGGCAAGAAGGTCGGGATGAACACGCTCGGAGCCCACTCCGAGGCCATGCTCGACATCTACCTGCAGCGGGGCGGCCTGTCCCGCGCGGAGATCGACAAGGTGGAAGCGCTGGTGGTGCCGCCGGTCAACACCGAGCAGTCGCTGCGCCAGAAGCAGATCGAAGTCGGCGTACTGGGCAACATTCTGCGTGAGAAGGCCCTGGCGACCGGAGGCATCCGCCCGCTGTTCACGGACTACGAACTGCTCGGCGCGTTCAGCGCCGGCACGTATGTGATGACGGAGCGGTTCCTGACGCAGAACCCCGACACGGCGCGCACCTTCGTCACCGGCGTGGCCCGGGCCATTGAGTGGGCCCGCACCACACCGCACGAGGAGGTCATCGCCCGGATGACGGACATCGTGAAGAAGCGCGGCCGCAACGAGGACACCAAGCCCCTGACGTACTGGAAGTCCTTCGGCGTCGCCGAAACGGCCGGGCGGATCACCGGCAAGGAGCTCCGGCTGTGGATCGACTGGCTGGCCGAGCGCGGCGACATCGCACAGGGCCGGGTCAAGGCGTCCGACCTCTACACCAATGAGTTCAACGCCTACCGCAAGGGCCGCGAGTCGTCCGCCTCCGCGCCCCCCTCCGCCACACCGAACGGGAGTTGATCCCCGTGCCCGAGCCCACACCACCCAAGATCGTGTTCGAGCGGGTACGGAAGGACTTCACCGTCAAGGACCGGGCGGTGAAGGACCGTTCGGGATCGCGTAAGGCCGCGGAGTTCACCGCCCTGGACGGAATCGGCCTTCAGATCGCGGCGGGCGAGTTCGTCGTCGTGGTCGGACCCAGCGGCTGCGGGAAGTCGACCCTGCTGGATCTGCTCGGCGGCCTCACGCGACCCACCGGCGGGCGGATCCTGCTGGACGGCGAGCCCGTCACGGGCCCCGGCCTGGACCGCGGCATCGTCTTCCAGCAATACGCGCTGCTGCCCTGGCGTACGGCGCAGGGCAATGTCGAGTTCGGTCTGGAGGCCACCGGGGTCCCGCGCCGGAAGCGGGCCGCGCAGGCCAGGGACTATCTGAACCTGGTCGGCCTGTCCGGCTTCGAGGACCGGCATCCGCACGAGCTGTCCGGCGGGATGCGGCAGCGGGTCGCGATCGCCCGCAGCCTCGCGTACGACCCCGACGTGCTGCTGATGGACGAGCCGTTCGCCGCTCTGGACGCCCAGACCAGGGAGTCGCTGCAGGACGAGCTGCTGCGCATCTGGGAGCGCACCGGCAAGACGGTCGTCTTCATCACCCACGGCATCGAGGAAGCGGTCTATCTGGGGCAGCGGGTCGCGGTGATGACCTCGCGGCCCGGGAGGATCAAACAGGTCGTGCCGATCGCCTTCGACTCCCGCACGGCCACGGACGACCTGCGGTCCAGCGCCGAGTTCGCGCGCTACCGGCATGAAATCTGGTCACTGCTGCACGACGAGGTGGCCAGGGCCCAGCAGTTGGAGAAGGAGGAGGTCGCCGTATGAGTCCCGCAACCGGTACGAGCACCGAGCGGAGCTTCGCCACCGGCTCCGGGAAAGTAGCCGAGGCCGACGTCCCGGCTCCCCCGCCCACTGCGCCCGTGCCGCCTCCGGCACCGCCGCCCGGCGTGGACGCAGCGCCCGAGCCGACGGCCCGTGTCCATCGCGTAGTGCGCCGGCTGTCTCTCCTCCTGCTGAAAGGGGCCACCAAAGCGGTGGCGGTCGTGGCGCTGCTTCTGCTGTGGGAGACCGCTCCGCGGCTCGGGCTGGTCGACCGGACGTTCCTGCCACCGTTCAGCGAGGTCGCCGGCGCCTGGTGGCAGCTGGCGGCCGACGGCCGGCTCGCCGCCAACGCGCGGGCCAGCCTGGTGCGGTCCTTCAGCGGATTCGGTCTGGCCGTGGCCGTCGCCGTCCCGCTCGGCCTGCTGATCGGGTGGTACCGGCCGGTCGCGGACCTGCTCGGCCCGCTGCTGGAGGTGTTCCGCAACACCGCCGCCCTCGCCCTGTTGCCGGTGTTCGTGCTGCTGCTCGGGATCGGCGAGACCTCGAAGATCTCCATCGTGGTGTACGCCTGCACCTGGCCGATCCTGCTCAACACCATCAGTGCCGTGCGCCATGTCGACCCCACCCTGCTCCGCGTGGCCAGGTCGCTGGACCTGTCCGCCCCACGCCTGTTCCAGAAGGTCATCCTGCCGTCGTCCGTGCCGGTCGTCTTCACCGGCATCCGCCTGGCCGGAGCGGTGTCGATCCTGGTGCTGGTCGCCGCCGAGATGATCGGCGCCAAGGCGGGACTCGGCTATCTGATCAACGCCTCGCAGTACAACTTCGCGATCCCGCAGATGTACGCGGGCATCATCACGATCTCCGCCATCGGCGTGACGTTCAACCAGCTCCTGGTGGCCGTGGAACGACGGCTCAGCTCCTGGCGCGTACCCACCTACGGCTGACCGGCCGCCCTCTCGTCCCGCTCGCCCTAGCTCCGAGGAGCCCTCATGACCACATCCAGACCTCGCCGGTTCCATCTGAACGCCTTCCTGATGAATGCCGGCCACCATGACGCCGCCTGGCGGCACCCCAGAACCCAGCCCGAACGCGTCACCGACCTGCGCTACTTCCAGCACCTCGCGCAGACCGCCGAACGCGGCAGACTCGACTCGGTCTTCCTCGCCGACGGTCTGGCCCTGTGGGGCAAGGTCCGGCACAACGCCCTCGGCGGTTTCGAACCGCTCACCCTGCTGTCCGCGCTGGCAGCGGTCACCGAGCACGTGGGCCTGATCGCGACCGTCTCCACCACCTTCAACGAGCCCTTCCACACCGCGCGCAAGTTCGCCTCCCTGGACCACATCAGCGGTGGCCGGGCGGGCTGGAACATCGTCACCTCCGGCACCGTCGACGAGGCCCGCAACTTCGGGCAGGACGAGCACCTGGAACACCGCCTGCGCTACCGGCGGGCCAAGGAGTTCATCGAGGTCACCACCAAGCTCTGGGACAGCTGGGAGGACGACGCGGTGCTGCTCGACCGGGAGCGCGGCGTCTACGCGGACACCGACAAGGTGCGGAGCATCGACCACCGGGGCGAGTACTTCGCCGTCCGGGGCCCGCTGAACGTTCCGCGTGCCCCGCAGGGCTATCCGCTGCTGGTGCAGGCGGGATCCTCCGAGGACGGCAAGGAGTTCGCCGCGCAGTACGCCGAGGCCGTCTTCACCGCCCAGCAGTCCCTCGCCGACGGCGAGTCCTTCTACAAGGACCTCAAGTCCCGGCTGGCCCGCTACGGCCGGGCCGAGGACGACCTGAAGATCCTGCCGGGCATCTGCCCGGTCATCGGGGCGACCGAGGCCGAGGCCCGTGCGCTGGAGCGGGAGCTGACCGACCTCCAGGTCCCCGAGTACGGGCTCGCCCAGCTGTCCGGGATGCTCGGCACCGACCTGACCGGCCTGCCGCTGGACGGGCCGCTGCCCCGGCTGCCCGAGGAAGTTGAGATCAACGGCAACAAGAGCCGCTTCACGCTCGTCGCCGAGCTCGCCCGGCGCGACGGCCTGACCCTGCGGGAGCTCATCGCCCGCCTCGGCGGCGGACGCGGCCACCGGGTCTTCGCCGGCACCCCCGAGCAGATCGCCGACCAGCTCCAGGAGTGGTTCACCCAGGGCGCTGCCGACGGCTTCAACATCATGCCGCCCCATCTTCCGGGCGGACTGGAGGACTTCGTCGACCACGTCGTACCCATCCTCCAGCGGCGCGGTCTGTTCCGCACCGAGTACACCGGCAGCACCCTGCGCGAGCACTACGGGCTGCCCCGGCCGGCGAACCGGCTGGCAGCGGCCACCGCGGGCGAGGGGCTGCCCGCATGACCGGACTCGATCTGACCACCGACGTCCTGGCTACCTGCGTCACGGTGACGGGCTCGCCGTCTCCCTGCGCGTGCTCGACGCCACCTGGGACGGCCTGCGCGCCACCCTGCAGGCCACAGGCGCAGATGCCGTACGGGCCAGGCAGGCGGCGGCCATGACCGCACACATCCACCACTTCCTGAAGGGACACACCCGCCCATGACCACCAGCACCGGCTTCGACATCCGCAGGATCGGCGGCCGTATCGGCGCCGAGATCCTCGGTGCGGACCTCTCCGCAGCCCTCGACCCCGCCATCGTCGCCGAGATCAACTCCGCGCTCCTCGAACACAAGGTCCTCGTCTTCCGCGACCAGCAGCTCGACGACGCGGGCCAGCTCCGCTTCGCCTTCCTCTTCGGGGAACTGACCACCGCGCACCCCACCGTCCCCTCCGTCGAGGGACAGGCCAACGTCCTGCCCGTCGACGGTGACGAGGGCATCCGGGCCAACCACTGGCACACCGACGTGACCTTCGTCCGTACCCCGCCGAAGGCGTCCACGCTGCGCAGCCTCGTGGTCCCGCCCTACGGCGGCAACACCCTCATCGCCAACTCGGCCGCCGCGTACCGGGACCTGCCGGAGCCGCTGCGCGAGCTGGCCGACAGGTTGTGGGCGGTCCACAGCAACGACTACGACTACGCCGCCCCGAGGGACGCGAAGGCCGCCGAGCGCCGCAAGCAGTTCGTCTCAAGGAAGTACCGCACCGCCCACCCGGTCGTCCGCGTCCATCCCGAGACCGGCGAGCGCGGGCTGTTCATCGGCGGCTTCGCCCAGAGCATCGTCGGCCTCGGCCCGTCCGACTCCCGCGACGTGCTGCGCATCTTCCAGTCCTACGTCACCCGCCCCGAGAACATCGTGCGCGTCGCCTGGACGGCGGGCGACCTGGTCCTGTTCGACAACCGCATCACCCAGCACTACGCCCCCGACGACTACGGCGACCTGCCGCGCCGGCTGCACCGGGTGACCGTCGCCGGTGACGTCCCGGTCGGCGTCGACGGCAGGCACAGCCATGTCATCGAGGGCGACGAAGCGGTCCACTACACACCCGCCGCGGCCTGAGACCGCTCACGGCGTGGGGCGGGAACGGACACCCGGTTCCCGCCCCACGCCGTTGGCCGCGGCGGCCACGGCGATGCCCAGCACGGTCAGCACGATGTAGCCGTAGACCTCGTAGCCGTCAGGGATGACGAAGCGGAAGAAGCCGAAGAACGCCGGGCCCCAGTCGATCCACTGGTGCACCAGACCGGTGACGCCGCCGACGATGAACATGAAGCTGAGGAAACCGAGGATTGACTTCATCTCTCGAGCGTAGAAAGCACAGTTCGGAGCCGGTATAGGCCGAGGGGATCAGCGGCTGCGGCCAAAGTCTCGACTCGTGGGCGCAGTTGTCATCCGAAAGTCTCGCGGAGCACCGCAGGGCTCCCTCCGAGCCCTTCGGCGCTTAGATTTGCCGATGATGACCCGCCGTACGCTCCGCGACTGGATCACCGATTTCGCGCTCTTTCTCTTCGCGGCCACGTTCTCGGTCGTGACCTCGGATGCTGTGACCACCGACCCCGACATGTCCGAGGAAGCGATCTTCGCCGATGTGCTGGCGGGGGGATTCGCCTGCGCCGCGCTCTGGCTGCGAAGGCGCTGGCCCGTGCAGCTGGCGGCGGTGCTGCTGATCACGGGCTCCGTCTCGCACTTCGTCACAGGCCCGGTACTGGTGGCGCTCTTCACCGTCGCCGCCCACCGGCCCTGGCGCGTCACCCGATGGATCGTGGCGCTGTCGGTGGCCCCGCTCCCCGTCTATCTGATCCTGCGGCCCGATCCGGACCTGCCCAAAGTCGCCTCCGCCATCGTCTACTTCGCCCTGGTCGCCGCGGCCGTCGCCTGCGGACTCGCCGTACGCTCCCGCAGCGAGCTGATCGCGTCCCTGCGCGAGCAGGCCGATCGGGCAGGGGCCGAGGCGAAGCGGGAGGCGCGGGAGGAGATGGCGCGGGAGATGCACGATGTGCTGGCGCACCGGCTGTCGCTGCTCAGCCTGCACGCGGGGGCACTGGAGTTCCATCCGGGCGCCCCGGAGCCGGAGATCCAGCGGGCGGCCGGGGTGATCCGGGACAGCGCACATCGGGCGTTGCAGGATCTGCGCGAGATCATCGGCGTGCTGCGGGCCGTGCAGGACGGTGGCCGGCCACAGCCGACGCTCGCGGAACTGGAGCGGTTGGTCGAGGAGTCCCGGGCGGCGGGCGCCCGAGTGGCGCTGGATCTACGGGTCGCGGAGCCGGGTGCGGCGCCGGCGCTGGCGGGCCGCACCGCGTACCGCATCGTGCAGGAGGGTCTGACCAACGCCCGTAAGCACGCACCGGAGACCGAGGTGACCGTGGCGGCCGGCGGCGGGCCCGGCAAGGGGCTGACCGTGGAGGTACGCAACCCGCTGCCGCGCGGCGGTGCGAGTGCGGCCATCCCCGGCGCGGGACAGGGCCTCATCGGCCTGACCGAGCGGGCCTCCCTCGCGGGCGGACGGCTGGAGCACGGCAGAGCCGGTGAAGACTTCCGGCTGTACGCCTGGCTACCGTGGCCCACGTGATTCGCGTATTGCTGGTCGACGACGATCCCCTGGTCCGGGCCGGGCTGCGGTTGATGCTCGGCGGCGCGCCGGACCTGGAGGTGGTGGGTGAGGCGGCGGACGGCAGCGAGGTGGAGCGGCTGGTCGGACAGCACGCCCCTGACGTCGTCCTGATGGACATCCGCATGCCCACGGTCGACGGCCTCGCCGCGACCGAGACCCTACGGGCCCGGCCCCAGCCGCCCGAGGTCATCGTGCTGACCACTTTCAACACCGACGCCCATGTGCTGCGTGCCCTGCGGGAGGGCGCGGCCGGTTTCATCCTGAAGGACACACCGCCGGAGGACATCGTCGAGGCGGTACGCAAGGTCGCCGCCGGCGAGCCGGTGCTCTCCCCGGCGGTCACGCACCAGCTCATCGCGCAGGTGTCGAGCGGCGTCGGCCGGGACGCGCGGGGCACACGGGCACGGGAGCAACTCGCGGCGCTCGGCGACCGGGAGCGGGAGGTGGCGGTCGCCGTGGGACAGGGCAAGTCCAACGCCGAGATCGCCACCGAGCTGCACTTGTCCGTGCCCACGGTCAAGACCCATGTCTCGCGCATCCTGACCAAGCTGCACCTCAACAACCGGGTGCAGATCGCCCTGCTGGCCCACGACGCCGGGACCTCCTGAGCCGCGCACACGTCGAGTTGCTCCGCGTGCTCACCTGACCGGCGCGTGCAGGCCGATGACTCACGGGCCGTCGACGTCCGCGCGGAGCGCGTTGTAGTGCGCGAAGGCGGTCTCGACGTCTGTTCTGGTGAGGCCGTAGCGGCTCAGGTCGTACGTGTGGGGGCGGGTGCCGGCTGGACGGGCCACCACGCCGGCCAGGCGGGATGCTTCGTAGTCGGTCCAGTGTGCACCGATGGCCTCGTAGAGCTTCGGGGCCCCGGTGTGCGGGTCGGTGCCGAGCCAGGAGTAGGGAACGTCCACCAATGCGTCCGGGGAGATGGCGCTGCGGGCCTCCAGCGCGCGGGTCATGCTTCGGCTCAGCAGTTCCAGCCAGATGGCGCCGATGGCGTGGAGGTCGACAGAGTTGACGCTGATTCCCATGCCTGTTTCCACCAGGCTGCAGAGAGACGCTACGGCGGTGACCGGGTCGCGGTGGGTCCATACGAGGGTGGCGTCGGGGAAGACGGTGCGCAGGACGTCGAGGTGCTCCAGGTGCATGGGGGACTTCAGGATCCAGCGGCGGCGCGGGCGGCCGTACTGGAGTACCTGGAAGATCTGCTTGAGGTAGCGGTAGTCGGGGAGGAAGTCCCGCTGGAGGTGCCAGGCCTGGTACTCGGGTATGCGGGCCTGGGACAGCGGCATCAGGGCGTGCGGGAGGGCGAAGGTGCACTCCTCGGGGCCCTCCGCGATCATGGGATGGATGTCCCGGAAACGCGGGACCAGGCGGTTGGAGCCGTTCTCCATGCGGCGGGCCGCCGCGATCGCCTTGCGGCGGTGGCGCGGGGGCAGTTCCAGGTCGGGGGTGAGCAGTTCCCACAGCAGTGGGCAGCGGTGGCCGGCCGAGAGGGACAGCACGTTGTGGGTGAGGGTGGTGGCCGTGCGCGGCAGCCCCACGACGAACACCGGCCTCTCGATCGGCTCTTGTTCGATCTCGGGATGCTCGGCGATCAGGCGCCGGATTCGGGCCCGGGTGGCCAGGTGCCGGTTCACGTGGTCCTTTGCCGAGCGCCAGCCGAGCGGGGTGAGGTTCTCGGCCCGGGACCAGTGGCGGAGCAGGAAACGGAAGTCCTCTGCGAATTCCTCGTCCCCGTCCGCCTGCCCGGCCTTGGCGAGGAGCCGGTCGAACACCCGGTCCGGTGTGTGGCGGGAGCCGAAGCCTGGTCTGAGGGAGAGGTTGGCCAGGGTCAGGGCCAGCGGGGCGCGGGCCATGGAGGCAATCCTTTCCGGGGGAGGGGGAGTTGACGGTCATCAAGCCTTTCCCCCGGTCACGGACGCAGGTGCACCGGGAGCTCCTCCATCCCCTGCATGATCACGCTCTCCCGCCACCGCAGCTGCTCCGGCGACGCCGCCAGCCGGGTGCGGGGAAAGCGCTCTATCAGGCGGCCGATCGCCACCTCGCCCTCCAGGCGCGCCAGCGGGGCGCCCAGGCAGTAGTGGATGCCGTGGCCGAGGGCGAGATGCCCGCCCGCGGAGCGGCTCACGTCCAGGAGGTGGGGCTCGTCGAACTGATCGGGGTCCCGATTCGCCGAGCCGAGTCCCAGCAGCACCAGTTCGCCTTCGGGAATGACCGTGTCCCCGATGCGGACCGGCTCGGTGGTGTACCGGTACGTGGCCAGCCGGACCGGGCTGCCGTAGCGCAGCAGCTCCTCCACCGCCTGCGGCAGGAGCGTCATGTCGCCGCGCAGCAGCTCCCACTGGTCGGGGGCGCACAGCAGGGCCAGGACGCCGTTGCCGATGAGGTTGACCGTGGTCTCGTGTCCGGCGATGAGCAGAAGGACGGCGGTGCCCAGCAGCTCCTCCTCGGTGAGCTGGTCGCCGGCCTCGTCAACGTGCACCAGCGAGCTGAGCAGGTCGTCGGCGGGCCGGGCCCGCTTGGCGGCGATCAGCTCGGCCATGTAGCCATTGAGCTCCCGAGCAGCCTTCTCGACGGCCGCGAGGTGCCCACCGCCGAGGAGCGTGCCCGTCCAGCGGCGGAAATCCGCCTGCCTTTCGAGCGGAACCCCCAACAGCTCGCAGATGACGGTGATCGGCAGCTGGAAGGCGAAGGATCCGATCAGGTCCGCGGGCCGGTCCGTGGGCATCGCGTCGAGCAGGTCCTCGGTGATCTCGAGCACCCGCGGCCGCAGCTGCTGGATGCGGCGCTGGGTGAACGGCTTGGCCACCAGCCGTCGCAGCCGGGAGTGGTCCGGCGGGTCGCCATTGAGCATGTGGCGCGGAAATAGGTGAGACATCTGCACCCTCTGCCCGGTTTCCGCAAGCTGACGGGCGATGATCTCCCGTACCTGGACGGCGTCCTTGGCGAGACGCGGATCGGTCAGGGCCGCGCGGACGTCCCCGTAGCGGGTGACGACCCACGCGCGGGTCCCGTTGGGGAGGAGCAAGGGGTAGGCCGAGCCGGATGCGCGCAGCCGCGCGTGGACGGTGTGCGGATCCCTCAGGTAGTCGGGGTTGATCACCAGGCTGAGGGGTTCCGCAGGGGTGGCGTTCACGTGGTGGTCTCCAGGTGGTCCGCTCGTACTACAGGGCCGGATCGGCTGCACCCCGCCGGAAGCCGCAGATGACCGCCTTGGAGGTCAACGCGCATTGGCGAGATCGCCGCGGGTCGCGGTGGTGCGTGGCCCTGTCGTACCAGGCCGGGGCATACGTGGTCGCAGTGCGATATACCGGAGCCGCTCCAGGATGACCCAGCGGGAGCGGGCCTGACCAGAGCACTTTTGGGCATCCGGGAATCACTCGCCGGCGACGGACGGGTCCGCCCCTCATGTTCAGTGGAAACCCAGGTCAGGCTTTTTGCCGCGTGCAGCAGGGCTGCCGGCCCGTACCTCAGGTGCCGGACCACCGCCGCCGGTGCACTCCGTGGCTGCTCAGCGGGCGGGCGAGAACCGGTCGAGCAGCAGGTCGAGCCTCTCGGCGTGCTGGCTGGGGCGGAGCCGGCCGCTGCGGAAGAGGCTGACCAGCCCGTGCAGCGCACTCCAGACGACTTCGGTGCAGGTGTCGGCGTCGGGGTCGCCCGCTGCCTCGACGACCGCCGAGCGCAGCTCGTGGAACGCGGTACTGAGGACTGGAGGCGTTTCCGGGAGGCCGAAGCGCAGGTCGGAGGGGAGCACGAACATCGCTTCGTAGAGGGCGGGATTGGCCAGGGCGAAGTCCGTGTAGGCATGCGCGACCCGGCGCAGCGCCGCCCCCGACCCGTCGGTGGTTTCTCGGGCCTTGCGCAGGGCGGTCGCCAGTTCGTCGAAGCCCTGGAGCGCGACGGCTCCGACGATGGCCTCCTTGCCCTTGAAGTGGCTGTAGAGGACCGGCTGGCTGTACTCGATGGTGTCGGCCAGGCGGCGGGTGGTGACCGCCGCCCACCCCTCCGCCTCGGCGAGGCCGCGGGCCGTATCGATGATCAGTTGGTGGCGGTGGGCGTATTCGCGCTCGCGTCGGTCTCGCACGGACATGGCCACAGGCTATCGCCATTCGCTGCTCTAGCATCGCTTGCAATGTCAGCGATAGAGCATCTAGCATCGCTAGCACCGGCGGCGCCAGTGCCGTGCTGCCGGAACCGGGAGGGCGGCGGATCCCGTGGCCATCGACTACGACGAAGCGGAGCACCACAGTGGCGGCGGCTCACGAACTTCTCACCGGCATCGCCCTGTTGGCGGTCGGGATCATCTACGGGACCGATGTCTTCTGCGCGTTGGTGCAGCGTTCCGCCCTCGGACGGGTCGATGACGAGACGCTCACGAAGGTGATGGGCTTCGTCCACCTGTACGGCGACAAGCGGCTGTCCGTACCGGGCGCGCTGAGCGTGGTCGCCACCGTGCTCACCGCGATCACCGCCGTGCCGACCGGAAACACCACGGCCATCGTGGCGGGCATCGCCGCCGTCCTGTTGATGGCCTGCTGGTTCGGCATCTACCTGCGCGTCAGCGTGCCGGTGAACAAGCAGCTCACCGAGGCGGCCGAAAGCGGCTACACGCCGGCGGACGCACGGGCGCTGCAGGAGAAGTGGGACAGCGTGATCAATTGGCGGGCGGGCCTCCAGTGCCTGACTCTCGCCGCGCTGTTCGTCGGCGGGGCCGCGGGCTGAACCGGCCCGGAAGGTGCCGCTGTTCATGTATTCCATCGAGCTGAAGGAGCTCTTGTGAAGGTCTTCGTCACCGGAGGGTCGGGCTACATCGGCCGGTCCCTCCTGCGGGTCCTGGTGGAGCGCGGCGACGAGGTCACCGCGCTGGTGCGGTCGGAGGAGTCCGCGAAGGTGGTCGGCGAGCTCGGTGCCACGCCAGTGCGCGGGGAGCTCACCGATGCGGACGTGCTGCGTTCCTCGGCCGCCGCCGCGGACGGCGTCATTCACCTCGCGCTCACGGGCGACGAGCGCTCGGGCGAGGTCGACAGAATCGCGTCCGACGCACTGCTGGAAGGTGCGGGCAGCAAGCCGTACGTGCACACGGGTGGCGCCTGGACCTGGGGCAACACCGATGGTGCGGTCACCGAGGACGCCCCGTACGCCCCGCCGGTGATCACCTCTTGGCGGGTGGCGGGCGAGGAGCGGGTGCTCGCCGCACAGCAGCAGGGCAGGCACCCGGTGGTCGTCAACCCGGGGCTGGTGTACGGGCACCAGGGCGGGCTGCCGGGCTTCTTCGCCTGGCAGGGTTCACAGAGGGGCGCCGTTCCGTACATCGGTGACGGCAGCACCCACTGGTCCCTGGTGCATGTCGATGACATCGCCGCGCTCTATGCGCTCGCGCTGGAGGCTCCGGCCGGCCGGATATACCTGGGTGTCACCGGTCAGAACCTGACCACCAGGGAGATCGCGGAGGCTCTGAGCCAGGCCGTCGGCATCCCGGGCAAGACCGCATCGGTGACCGTCGAGGAACTGCGTCAGACCCTCGGACTGGTCGCTGACGCACTTGCCCTGGACCAACAGTTCGACACCAGCCGGGCCCGCGACGAGCTGGACTGGCAGCCGGCTCATCTCGACGCCCTGGACGACCTGGCCAAGGGGGTCTGAGGGACGGCTGGAGGACGTTTCGCAGGGTCCCTGGGGAACAGTCTCTGACCAGCAGAAATGATCGGGGGTCGCTCTCGTTTCCGGGCGACTGCGCGATGCCGTGATTTCCCGTGCTTCCCCAGCTGATCGGGCCCACCTCGGGCACACCTCGGGCCCACCTCGGGCGCGCTACAGAAGGTGCACAGTGGAGATATGGGCCTTCGGCGGCGCCTTGCCGACCTGTGGCAGCCATGGCAACCGGGCCACGCGCTGCTGGCGATTCCCGTCGCGCTCATCGTGGCGGTCACAGTGATCGACCTACTGGCGCCGCCGCACATTCACCTCGGGCCTTTGCTCGTCGCAGCCCCCGCGATCACCGCTTCGTTCGCCGGCCCGTGGCTGACCGGACTGGTGGGCGCCCTGGCCGTGGCGGCCCAGACGATCATCGCGATTCTGCGTGACCGCGACGAGCTGTTCTCAGCGAACCACCAGGTGCAGATCGCTGCCCTGGCGCTGATCGGGCTCTTCCTCGTGTTCTTCTGCCGTCAACGCGAGCGGCACGCCCGTAAGTTGGACCGGGTACAGTCGGTGTCCGAGGCCACACAGCGGGTGGTTCTGCGGCCGTTGCCCCATCGGTTGGGTCCGCTGCGGATCGCCTCCTTGTACCTGGCCGCCGAGGACGAGGCGCAGATCGGCGGAGACCTCTACGCGGCGACGCGCACAGGGACCGGCGTGCGTCTGATGATCGGTGACGTCCGGGGCAAAGGCCTGCCCTCCATCAATGACGCCTCCGTGCTGATGGGCGCCTTCCGGGAAGCCGCCCACCGGTGCGCCACCCTTTTCGAACTCGCCGACGCCCTGGAGACCAGCATCTGCAGGCACCTGGCCGAGTACGCACATCACGCGGAGGCTCCCGACGAGCTTCACGAGCATTTCGTCACCGCCCTGATCCTCGACATCCCCGACGAGAATTCCATGGCCCAGATGATCAACTGCGGACACCCCCCGCCCCTGCTGCTGCGCAAGGACCACGTGACCACCCTGCACGCCCGCCACCCCGACTCCCCGCTGGGCCTGTGCGATCTGCCCAGGGCAGGCTTCACCGTCGACCCGTTCACCTTCGAGGACGACGACACCCTCCTGCTCTACACCGACGGCGTCATCGAAGGCCGAGCCCCCGACGGATCCTTCTACCCGCTCGACGAACGGGTCGCCCGATGGACCGGCAGCGGACCCGAAGCACTGCTCCACCACATCCGCGACAACCTCCTCACGCACGTCGGCGGACACCTGGGCGACGACGCAGCCATGGTGGCCATCCAATGCTCGCCCAAACTCCAGCCGGGCCAACAGCTCAGGAAGGCCATCCACATCAACGGCATCCCCCACCACGCCCACAGCGCATAGGACGCCGGAGCTACCCCGCACCCTGCTCCCAGTCAGGAGTGATCACTCGGCGGACGGGCACCGGCACTGCTTGGCCATCCCAGGCCAAGGCGCCGCTGCCGTCAGGCCGCCGGCCGACCCGGCGCACCCGGACGAGACCTGACCACCCATCCGCCCGTACCCGCCGCAGCCCATTCGCCCCTACACTTGCACCAGAGCTGCCCCAGACCCCGGCCGCATCCCCGCACCGAGGTCAAGGAGCCTTGTATGGCGTACAGTTCAATCCCTTCCGAAGCCGACGTTCCGCTGGACGCGGTCCCACCGCCCCAGAAGTACGACGGATCGGCCCCCTTCCCGGCAGAAGCCCCCGCACCCGCGCGCAGCGGCAGTGAGCGGCTGTACGTGGCGGTGACCGCGGCGATCGTCGTCGCGCCGTTCCTCGCGCTCGGCCTGGCCGTCTGGCTGCTGTGGGGAAGCCTGCTCCACCCCTCCGACGTCCTCCTCGGCCTCGCCCTCTACGTGATCACGGGATTCGGCGTCACGGTCGGCTTCCACCGCGGTCTCACCCACGGCAGCTACACGGCCGTCCGCCCCGTGCGCATCGCGCTCGCCGTCGCCGGGTCGATGAGCTTCCAGGGCGACGTCATCGGCTGGGTCGCCACCCACCGCCGCCATCACGCCTTCACCGACCGTCCCGGCGATCCCCACTCGCCGTACCGCTACGGCGTCGGCCTGGGCGGACAGCTGCGCGGGCTGCTGCACTCGCACATCGGCTGGTTGTTCCGCAACGACCGCACGCCCGCCCACCGCTACGCCCCCGACCTGCTCGCCGATCGTGACATCCGCGCGGTCTCACGTGCTTTCCCGGCGCTGTGCGTGTTCACCCTCGCCCTGCCGCTCGCGGTCGGCTGGGCGATCGGCGGTACCTGGGTGCACGCCCTGACCGCGCTGCTGTGGGCGGGGCTGGTCCGCATCGCCCTGCTGCACCATGTGACGTGGAGTGTGAACTCGCTGTGTCATGTGATCGGCGACCGGCCGTTCCGTACCCGGCGCCACGACCGGGCCACGAACCTGTGGCCGCTGGCCCTGCTGTCGTTCGGGGAGAGCTGGCACAACCTCCATCACGCCGAACCGACCAGCGCCCGCCACGGCGTCGATCGCGGCCAGCTCGACCCCTCGGCCGCGGTCATCCGCCTTCTGGAGCGACTCGGCTTGGTGCGTGACGTGCGCTGGCCCACGGCGGACCGTATCGCCGCCCGACGCTGCTGAGCCCCGCTCACCCCACGCATCCCACTCCGCCCCCTCACTCCCACCAACTCGTCGGACACGCCGGCATCGTGTCCTCGGACTGGAGTCCCCTTGACCACCACTGTCCAGCCCTTGCCCTCCCTTCCCCTTGTACGCATGCGCCTCGCACCGCGCGGCTCACTTCCACGCCGTATCGACGGCGCGTGGTGGCCGCACACCCACGACCTCGTCGCTGAACTGCCGCTGCTGCTCGCCGGGTTGCCGCGCACCTGGGGGCAGATCGCCCGCGTCACGGTGAGCGGCGCGATGTGGTGCTCCTCGCCCCGCCGCATGCTCGTCGCCAACCACGTCGTACGACTGGGCAGATCGACCACGCACCACGACCCGCCCGCCATCTGCCTGCTCGCCCCCGGCCAGGGCCGATGGGACCTGCTGGTCGTCCCGCCCGAAACGACCGAGACGGAGGCGGAGCTGCTCATGGCAGCCGCTGCCGCGCCGGCCTCTGCCTGACGAACCGGCTCGGCGAGGGCGGGATCGCGCCTGAGGAGGGAGAGGGCCGCTACGGCACGGCGAGTTCGCGCACTGTCGCCATGTCGCTGAAGGGGAGCAGGTTTTCGCCGACGATCTGGTGAGGCTCGCTGCCTTTGCCGGCGATCAGGACGATATCGTCCGGGCCCGCGACGGAGAGGGCGAAGGCGATCGCCTGACGGCGGTCGGTGAATCGCTCGAATGGTGTGCCGGTCGCCTCGAGGCCCGGGGCGATCTGGTCCAGGATTGTCCGGGGGTCTTCGTTGCGGGGGTTGTCCGAGGTGAGGACGCACAGGTCGGAGTGGGTCCCGGCGATCCTCCCCATGTCGGCCCGTTTGGTGATGTCCCGGTCCCCGCCGCAGCCGAAGACGGTGATGACCTGGCCGCGGGCGAAGCCGCGGATGGTGGTCAGGACCTTGTTCAGGGAGTCCGGTGAGTGGGCGTAGTCCACGATCACCGACGTACCGCACGGGGTTTGAAAGCGTTCGAACCGGCCCGGGACAGGAGGCATCCGGTCGAGCGCGGCGACCAGTCCGCCCAAGTCGTGCCCCAGAACGTGGCAGGCCGCCACGGTGGCCAGCGCGTTGGACACCGAGAACCGGCCCGGCACGGGGATCGCCGCCGGATACTTGCGGCCGTCGTGGTGCAGGGTGAACCGCGTGCCGGAGGCGTCCACGCTGATGTCGGTGGCCCGGTAGTCCGCCTCGGTGTCAAGGGCGTACGTGGTCACCGCGCCGGGCATCATCGTCTGGATCCCGGCGCCCACAGGGTCGTCGATGTTGACCACTGCGCGTCGGCACAAGCCCTGGAACAGGCGCAACTTGGCATCCCGGTAGTTCGCCATCGTGCCGTGATCGTCCAGGTGATCCTGTGTCAGATTGGTGAAGACCCCGACATCGATGAACGTGCGGTCCACCCGGTGTGTCAGCAGGGCCATTGACGTAGCCTCCAGAACCACGCTGCCGGCTCCGCGGTCGCGCATGCACCCCAGCAGGTACTGCAGGTCCGGCGACTCCGGCGTGGTCAGCACCGACCTGGGCATCGGGATCAACTCGTCGCCGATCCGGCTGCCGGCCGTCCCGATGACACCCACTCTCGCGTCCTCGGAGATCCGCAGCACCGACTCGACCATGTACGACACCGATGTCTTCCCGTTGGTGCCGGTGATCGCCACCATGTCCATCTGCCGCCCCGGCTCGGCAAAGTAGCGGGACGCGATGACCGCGGCCGCCGTCCGGGTATCCGGCACCCGCACGGCGCACACACCCGCCGCTGACGCCCACACCGACGGCGGAAGAGCCGGTGCCCTACCGTCGACGAGTACCGCCGCCGCGCCGCGTGCGAGGGCCGGTGCCACGGAGCCGGGGCCGCCTGCACGGTGGCTGGGCACCGCGATGAACAGCAGACCCGGCGTCACCCGGTTGGCGTCGAAGGTCGTTCCCGCAGTGATCCACGTCTTCTCCGGGTCGCCCTGCAGAACGTGGTGTTCCTGCCCGGCCAGTAGCTCGCTCAGCTTCACGATGATCCCTTCGAAGGTGGATCGGGCCGGTCGTGCGGCCGTCGCCAGGCGGCAGCGCCGGCGGCGTGCCGGAAGCTGCGGTGGTGATGGTGGTGATGGTGATGATGTGGAGCAGGTGGCGGACACGTCCGATGAGAGCCGGACGTGTCAGCTCCGCGCGGCAGAAGACGTCCTGCGGTGTCTTGGAAGATCAGCTGGCCGGGGGCAGAGAGCCCGGGCAGGAACCCCGGGAAATCGCTAGCCGTGCCCGTGCAACGCAGTGCGGCCGGTTACGGGCGCCTCGACGTCGGCCGCGGTCGCCGGGCCGACGGCTGCCGAAGCCGCAGCGGCCGGGCGCAGCGCATAGGTGGCCTGCTGCGGGCACTCCCTCACGGCACTTGTGCGACCCATGGCCCGAGTGTACGTCCGGTCGCGCGGCTCGAAATCCGCATCCGGCACGCGCCCGCCGAGCCGGCGACCCGCTCGCCGCCGCGTGACACAGCCCTTCTGCGCCGCGGCACCGGCGTCGGATCGGCCCGGGGTTCACGACATTCCGTTCGCGGATGCCGGTCGCTGGCGGCTGGCTGTCGGCGGCCGGGTTCGTCGTCCGCTTCTGCTCGGTGTGGCGGACTTGCGGTCGTTTCCCGCGGTCACGGAGCGGGTGACGATGGAATGTGCGGACACAGGCCCGGGCGTCGCTGACGCCCCGGCCCGTGAGCCGGCCGTGGTCGGTCGAGGCGGTCGGCACCGCGGAGTGGACGGGTGTGCCGCTGCGGCTGCTGCTCGACGAGGTTCGTAAAAGGTTGGCCCGTCAGACCTGCGCCGACTCCGGCAGCGGCGGCAGCGGAAGCTTGAGCGCCTCGATGATGCGGTTGGCGATCGGCCGGGCCAGATCGTAGAGGCGCAGGGCCTTCACGGTCCCCAGCTTCTGCCATGGGGGGAGCGCCAGCCGGTCGGTCAGATCCTCGACGGAGTCTCGAACTGCGCGACCCTCGGCGGTGAGCGTGCCGTCCGGGGCGAGCAGGCCGCGCTCGGCGAGTCGGCGCTCGGCTGCTGCCCAGTCGGCGTCCGTCCACTCACGGCGGCGCTGGATGCTCTTGCGCACTTCGCCGCCTGCCGCGGTGATGGTGACCAGCGCCTCGACGCCGTCCAGGCCCGCTTGCAGCAGAGCGGCGTTGTGGCCGTCGCCGCGGAACTCCCGCAGCGTGGTGGCGGCCTGCCACAGTGCGAGATGCGGCTCGGCAGGCACCGGCAGTGCGGCGTTGGCGGCGCCCAGCGGGCGGCCTGGCGCGGTGCAGGCCCGCGCCGCTTCGACCGCCAGCGCCGAGGCCTCCATGATCTCCTCCGAGCCGAGCGCTTCCTCCCCAAGGATCTCTCGCAGCGCCGCGTCCACGCCGACCAGTCGCGCCGAGAGCACCTTCTCGGGAGCGGCCGCGGCCCACAGGGCCGCGGTATTCCGCTCGATCATGGCCGGGTTGAAGTGGTAGAAGACCGCGTCCACGACCGACGGCGGCACGGCGCCGAGAGGCGCGGCCCGCCCGGCGAAGTACCCGCTCCACGGATCCGTGAGCCCCAGGTCGTGGAATGCCTGCTGGGCTCGCGGAGCCAGGATGACCACGGCGTGGTACGGCTCCAGGACGTCCCGCAGCGCGCGGGGGACCCGGAATTCCATGGCCCGTGCCTGGCCGGCGGCATGGTGTTCTTCGGGCACGGTGCTCTCCTTCACTCATCAGCACACAGCAAAGCCGCCCCGAGCATAGGCCCATATGCTTCAGAGCTTCAAATATTCAATATCTGCATAAGTGGGCAAGATCGCGAAGGGCCCCATCGCTGAGCGGTGGGGCCCTTCGTATGCCCTGCGGCGCGAGCGCGGAGGCTACGAGATGTGGTACTCCGCTGGTCAGCGGCTGTTGCCCAGCAGCGCGGCGCTGCTCACCGGTTCCTGCCGCCGCTGACCGTTGATCCGGTGCCGCTCGATCGATGACCGGCGGTAGACCTCCTCCCGCACCCGCTGGATCTCCCCTATCGGCCGGTGCTCCTCGCGCGCCCGCCACGGGGTGATCGACGTTCCATCCGCGATCTTCAGGTTCTCCTCACCCGAGATGTCCTGCGCGGCGATGTCGATCCGAGCCACAGTGGCCCAGGGCGACAGCTGCTCCGGCCATTCCACGGAGGTGTTGTCCACCGGCATCCGGCTGAGGTCCACGTTCAGCTGCACTTGCAGTTCGAAGGCGTGGTCCCGCTCACCCATCTCCGCGACCAGCGTGTTCCGGAACGCCTCACCGTCGGCGGCCACATCGACCGTGCCGTGCACGATGCTCTTCAGTGACTCCTCGGTGGGGGCGGTCCGCACCTTGGCGATGTAGTCGCCGTACCGGAAGGCGCCCATGCTGTTATAGGTGTACGAGAGCAAGTTCTTCCGCGGGACCGCGGTGAACGACATCATCGCGAACAGCTCGTCCCACAGCCACTGTTCAGGCGTTTGCAGGGTCCCCTTGCGGGTGAGGAAGTCGCCCAGCCACGTCTTCCGCGTGGCCGGGTTCACCAGCGCGTCCGGCAGCTCGGCGAACAGCTCCTCCAGCGCGATGTAGTCGTGCACGGTGTTGGCGAAGAACGTTCGGTTGTTGATCAGATTGAGGTCGAACGTCGTCGCCTCGGCCTCGTCTGCCAGCAACGAGGTCCCCGGCACCCCGAACATCTTGATGCCCATGCCGCAGGCCGCCCCCAGCAGCGAATCCGCCCGCAGGTGGCCGAGCCCGTTGGAGTAGCGGACGACCGCGTCGTACACGCGCGGCTCGGCGAAAATCCCCTGCGCGTACTCGGACGGCAACTCCGGCACGCTGACCACGGCCCTCGCCAGACCGTAACTCTTGCCGTGCGCGGTACGAACGGCCCGGCCCGCGCCCTGGCGCTCGACCGAATCCCGCGTCCGCTGTGCCACGGCCCGGACGACCTCGTCCAACTCCTCCTGGTAGTTGGGGCGCTCGATCGGGGCGTAATCCTCGTACTTGACGAATCCCATGGCCGTCTCTCCTGTTCCTGTCTACGCGAGGCTTCACCTTCATCAAGAAAGATAGTGCACGATTCCATCGTGCACGATTAATCTGAGCGTGACTCACCCCACGATGCGAACGCCCGCCTCGCCTCGCCTCGGATCGGCTCAGCTCAGCCGGTCCGTCAGCTCCCTCAGCTGCCGCCGCAGCCGATCCGCTTCCTCCGCCGTCATCCCGTAGGCCCGCCCGATCGTGGCCGGTACCTGCTCGGCCCGCGCCCTGAGGGCCGCGCCCTTCTCCGTCGCCGTCACGACCACCAGCCGCTCATCGTCCGGCCGCCGCTCCCGGCGCACAAGACCGGACGTCTCCAGCCTCTTGAGCAGCGGCGACAGCGTTCCGTACTCCAGGCCCAGCACGGTCCCCAGCTCCTTCATCGGGACCTCGCCGCGCTCCCAGACCGCCAGCATGACCAGGTACTGCGGATAGGTCAGCCCCAGCTTCTCCAGCAGCGGCCGATACGCCGCCGTCACCGCCCGCGAGGCGGAGTACAGCGCGAAGCACATCTGATCGTCCAGCACCATCGACGCCGCCGGAGCCTTCTCTTCACCCATCCCCCTATTCTCCGCCAGGCGCACCCCGCCCTGCCGAGGCCGTCACCCCACCCGCTCCGGACCGACCGTCCGCCGGACGACGAAGGCCCCGGCCGGAAACCGATCGGGCCCTTCGTATGCCCTGCCGAGCGCGTGCGGAGGGCCCCGAGATTCGGACTCGTGAGGGGCGTCAACCGCGGCCTTCGCCTTACGCGTGCTGCTTGCGCTGCTCACATGTAGGCAAACCTCAGAGCCGCCCTAGACTGAAAAGGACCGGTTCGGGGGCGCGGGGACGGGGACTGGGAGCCCGGGATCAGGGCCGGGGCCGGGGGGATGACCACCCCAGGAGGACGCGATGTTGCGGCACACCAGACTGGCCGGGGAATCGGCGGACTACCTCGCCGCCCGCGAAGAGCTGCGCCTGGCCGAGATCGACCTCATGCGCCACCGCGAGAAGGTCGCGGCCCAGCGTCGGGCGCTCCCGCAGGGGCCTCCGGTCGACGACTACCTCTTCATCGAGGGCCCCGCCGAGCTCGACGCCGGCGACACGCCGGTTCGTGAGGTCGCCCTGAGCGGGCTGTTCACCGCCCCGGACCGCCCGCTGATCGTCTACCACTTCATGTACGGCAAGCTGCAGACCAACCCCTGCCCGATGTGCACCCTGTGGATCGACGGCTTCAACGGCATCGCCCACCACATCGCCCGCAACGCCGACTTCGCCATCGCCGCGGCCGCCGACCCGCCCGTCCTGCGGCAGCACGCCCGCAACCGCGGCTGGCACCGGCTACGGCTCCTGAGTTGCGGCGACAGCACGTTCAAGTACGACCTCGGCAGCGAGGACAAGGACGGCGAACAGGACTCCACCATCTCCGTCTTCACCCGCGACGGCGACGGCACGGTTCGCCATTTCTACTCCACCCACCCACGCATGGCCGACGACATCGACCAGCGCGGCATCGACCTCCTGGCTCCCGTCTGGCACCTTCTCGACCTGACCCCGCAGGGTCGCGGCGATTGGTACGCGGGCCTCGACTACTGATCCCCGACAACGACTACGGATCCCCGGCAACGCCGGCGGGTGCAGCGCCATGGCTTCGTGACGTACAAGGGCGTTTTCCAGCGGACCCGGAGGGGACAAGTCCGGTGCCGGCATCGGCGCCCGGGTGCGGACGCTGCGGGACCGGTTGCCGGCGGATCTCCGTGAGGGTCCCCAGGGGTCCGACTTCCGCGTGACTCCGTTCACCTCCGTCTTCCAGACGCACGACGAGTGGGCGGCAGAGATGGCCAACCGGACCGTGCACGCGGTGATGCACATCGGCTGGGTCCGGGACGGGGCCGACGGTTACCGCGCTCAGATGGCCGTCCTGGTGAAGGCGAACGGCCCCGCTCGGCACCGTATACATGGCCGGCATCAAGCCCTTCCGCTACCTGGGGATGTATCCAGCGCTGCTTCGAGCGATCGGGCGCAGGTGGCAGGCGAGTGTCGACGAGGGGAGCGCGGGCTGACACCACGCACACCGGGACCTGATCGCCGGTCAGTGCCGGAGGTGACAGCCGGGCAGCTGGAAGCGGCCTCCCCGCCTTGGCATTGCGGCCGCCGAGCTGTCAGGCTAATCATTCCCCACGACATAACCGCTCGTGACGCAGCGGGCTGATGGATGTAACGTACATCGCACACTTTCGGCCACTGCTGGCCGACATCGAACCAGGGGCTGTGATGCAGGAACTTTCGACGTCGCCCGCTCATGCCCACCAGGAGACGATGTCAGTCGACTCCCAGGTGCGGCAGTTCCCGGGCACTCCGGGCAGGCGTCGCAAGGCAGTTGACCGTCACATGGTGCTTCTCGCGGTGGTGCCTGCCGGGCTGGTCGCCATCACTGGAGCCGCATCCGCTGCTCTCCTGTTCACCGCGGGTGTGGCCCACATCGACAAGGAGGCCTTCTGGGGTCTGCTCACGGGCGTGCTGCTGCTCATCTGCGGGATCCTCACAGGGGCAGGGCTCCTCGCCTCCGCGAAGGCGCGGGACGACGCTCGGCGCTATGCCGAGCTGAGGTCCTTCGCAGCACGCGGTCGGGCCGAACTGGCGGCGTTGCGGCAGCAGATGGAGCAGGGTCAACAGCTGGTAGAGCGTCAGCGGAACCAGGCCGGCCCGTTGCCCGCGCAGACGGGGGATGCCCTGAATCGGCTCGGGCACGAGATCGCATCCGCCCAGCGCGCTGCCGAGGCGACTGTGGGGGAGCTCGCGGCACGGGAGCGTGGCGGCGAGCACTTCGAGGTCTTCGCCAATCTGGCCCGAAGGCTGGAGTCGCTGGTGCACCGCGAGATCGGGCTGCTGGACGACCTGGAGAACGAGGTCGAGAACCCGGACTTGCTCAAGGGCTTGTTCCATGTGGACCACCTGGCCACCCGTATCCGGCGGTACGCCGAGAATCTCGCCGTGCTCGGCGGCGCCGTCTCCCACCGCCTGTGGACCCGACCGGTCAGCATGGCCGACGTGCTGCGTTCCGCGATTGCCGAAATCGAGCAGTATTCGCGGGTCAAGATGGTGCCTCCGGTGGAGGGGATGGTGAGCGGCCACGCGGTCGTCGACGTGGTCCACCTGCTCGCGGAGCTGGTGGAGAACGCCACGGTGTTCTCCGCTCCCCAGACCCAAGTTCTGTTGCGTGCCGAGCACGTCACCGCCGGGCTGGCGGTCGAGGTCGAGGACCGTGGTCTGGGCATGACCTCCGCCGAGCGGAATCAGATGAATTCCCTGCTCACTTCCCCCGACGGGGTCGCTTTGGGGGAGCTGCTCCAGGACGGTCGGATCGGCCTGTATGTGGTCTCTGCGCTCGCCCGGCGGCACGGCATCGTCGTACAACTCCA
This sequence comes from Streptomyces sp. 8N616, assembly GCF_052246385.1. NCBI lineage: Bacteria > Bacillati > Actinomycetota > Actinomycetes > Kitasatosporales > Streptomycetaceae > Streptomyces > Streptomyces sp. 8N616. The sequence continues at coordinate 71,622 of NZ_JBQQBY010000036.1, forward strand.
GAGCAATGTCTACGGCGGTACACAGGCGGTGATGGTGCTGCCGCATGAGCTGCTTGGCCAGCGTCCGGACGTGGTGGAATCACAGCAACAACCCTCGAGCGCCGTTTCCGCCGCCCCTCATGGACACGCCGACGACTCGGTGGAGCAGGGACTCGCGCGTGACACGCCCACCTCTCGAGGCCCGGTACCCGCGCCCGCACCCGCGCCCGCACCCGCGCCCGCGCCCGCACCCGCGCCCGCGCCCGCACCCGCGCCAGTGCCCGCACCGGTGGCTGAGCCACCACTCGCCCCCGTCGCGGACTCCACGCCGGAAGAGGGTCGCCCCGTGCTGCCCAAGCGCCGCCGTCAGGAACACCTCGCCCCAGAGTTGCGGCAGCCCTCCCACGCTGCCGTGATGCCGGAGGAAGCGGAGGAGGCCGAGCACGATCCCGGCCTGATGGCCGCCTTCCAGACCGGTATCCGCCGGGCCGAGGAATCCAAGGAAACTGACACCTCCCCGTCCCTTGGCGGGCATACCCGTCCCGACCCCGTCCCTTAGCAGTTCACGTCATTGAGGAGAAGTACGCGATCGTGGTGAGCGAAGACCTTTCTTGGCTGTTGAGCGGCCTTGTGCAGCGTGTCCCGAATACGCGGAGCGGACTGCTGTTGTCCTCGGACGGTCTGGTGATGGCCTCGGATGGACTGGACAAAGACGCAGCCGATCATCTGGCGGCCCTCGCCAGCGGGCTCTACTCGCTGGCCCGCAGTGCCGGCAAGCGATTTGACGACGGCGGTGAGGTGCAGCAGATCGTGACCCAACTCAGCGGCTCGATGCTCTTTGTCTCCGCGGCCGGGCAGGGTGCCCTGTTGGCGGTGCTCGCCGGGCGCGAAGCGGATGTGTCGGTGCTGGGCTACGAGATGACCATGTTGGTCAAGAGCGTCCGCCGCCATCTGGGGGCCGCTCCTCGTCAGCCGGTGGGGCAGTGAGAGATGCCGGACGACCCGGACGATCCGGATGGGCGGTTGCTCGACGATGCCGTCGGGCGGCTGGTCCGGCCGTACACCTTCAGCGACGGACGGACCACACCCGCATGCGACTTCGACCTGATGACCATGGTGGTCGCCACCGGGACCGAGCTTCGGAGAAACGTCGGGCTCGATCACGCACATGTGCTCGAACTGTGCCGGACGCCGGTCACGGTGGCTGAGATCGCGGGGCACACACGCATGCCCGCAACGGTGATCAAGGTGCTGCTGTCCGACTTGCTGGAGCGTGGCGCGGTCGTCACACGTCCCTTCGACTTCGGAAAACCGGGGCCAGTTACTGTTCCCGATCTAGATCTATTGGAGGCGTTGCGCGATGGTCTCCTCAAACGACTCTGAGGCACCCGGCGCCGGCTCCCTTCCGATGGGGATCAAGATTCTGGTCGCCGGAGGTTTCGGGGTGGGCAAGACCACCTTTGTCGGAGCTGTCAGCGAGATCGATCCGCTGAGCACGGAAGAGATCCTGACCGAGGTCAGTGCTGCTACGGACAGGCTGGACGGGGTGGAGAACAAGGTCACCACCACGGTCGCGATGGACTTCGGCCGACTCACCATCAGCCCCCACCACGTGCTCTATCTGTTCGGCACGCCCGGCCAGGAGCGGTTCTGGTTCATGTGGGACGAGCTGTCAGCCGGTGCACTCGGTGCGGTGGTGCTCGCCGACACCCGTCGGCTGGACCACAGTTTCGCGGCGGTCGACTTCTTCGAATCGCGTGGCATCAGATTTCTCGTCGCGGTCAACGAGTTCGACGGTGCGCACTACTACCAGCCGGAAGAGGTGCGTGCGGCGCTGGACCTCAAGCCCGAGGTGCCGGTGGTCCTTTGCGATGCCCGCCTGTCCAGCTCGGGTATGCAGGTTCTACTTTCTCTCGTGCAGCATCTGATCACTTCAAGGAGTTCCCATGGCAGAGATGGTGTACAAGTCTCCCTTCGGGGGGGAGATAGCGATCGCCGTGCGTCATCTGCTTCTCCCCCCGGAGGACCCTGAGGCACAGGCCCGGGCACGCCGGCTTCGGGAACTCGGGATCGAGGACAAGCCCGTTCCGGAGTTGGATGCGTTCGCGCGTGAACTGGCGCAGCGCACCGGGGCGTGCTATGCGGGGGTCAACTTCCTCGTCGATGAGAACCGCCAGTACTTCGCGGGCTTGTACAGCGCGGCCTCCGACACAACCGTGAATCTGGAGTCCCCCCTGCTCGAGGACCCCGTACCCGGCAGGGTGATGCCTCGTGACTTCGACATCGGTTTCTGCCCGCATGTGGTCAGGCGGCGCAAGGCTCTCGTGCTGGACGATGTCCGCGACTTCCCCCGTTTCGCGGGGAATCACGTGGTCGATGCCATCGGAATCCACTCCTACCTGGGAGCGCCGCTGATCGACAGCACGGGCATGGTGCTGGGCACGATCTGCGCGGTGGACCAGGATCCGCATCCCTGGGGTAGCAACGGGCTGGAGACCATCAAGACGATGGCGGCTGAACTGATGAAGCGTATCGAGGGGTAGCGCATCGCTCCGCGCGGTCAGGCCCGCCGCGACCGCGTCGCCGGACCGCCGTGAAGCTGACCGAGACCCGGACTCACCTGACACAAGCGCAACACACACGCGCGCTAGTGTGCGCGCATGAGCCTTTATGTCGTATTAGGATCCGGGCCTGCCGGGGCGGCCACTGCTGGGCTGCTGGTCGAACAGGGCCATTCGGTACGGGTCGTCACCAAGTCGGGCCGAAGCCCGGAGCCCGGCATCGAGCACGTCGCGTTGGACGCGACGGACAGCAAGCGACTGATCGAGGCCGCGCAGGGCGCGGCCGCGATCTACAGCTGTGCCGCTCCGCCCTACCATCGCTGGGCGAGTGAATGGCCGCCGCTGGCCTCGTCGGTCTGTGCGGCGGCCGAGGCGACCGGGGCCGTCCTGGTCATGCTGGGCAACCTCTACGGCTACGGTCCCGTGGACGGTCCCCTGACCGAGGAGCTGCCGCTCGCGGCGACCGGCCCCAAGGGGCGGGTGCGCGCCGCGGTTTGGGAACAGGCGCAGAAACTGCATGAGCAGGGTCGTATCAAGGCGGTCGAGGTGCGGGCCTCGGACTTCTTCGGGCCCGGCGTGACCGACGGCGGGCACCTGGCCGCGCGGGTCATGCCACGACTGCTGCGCGGCAAGCCGGTCTCCACGCTCGGGGATCCGGACGCCCCGCACAGCTGGAGCTATCTCCCCGATGTGGCCAGGGCCCTGGTCGAGGTCGCGGGCGAGGAACGGGCCTGGGGACGGGCCTGGCACGTACCGACGGAGCCAGCGCTGTCCACCCGGGAGATGGTCGACCGCCTTGCCGCTCAGTCGGGAACGGGGCCGGTCGCGGTGCGCAGGCTGTCGCCGGCCGTGCTGGGTGTCGTATCGGTTTTCTCCCCGCTGCTCCGCGAACTGAAGGAGATCCGCTATCAGTTCGATCGGCCGTTTGTCGTCGATTCGAGCGCTTACGAAGCCGAATTCGCGGTACGAGCCACCCCCGTCGATGAGCAGGTCAAGGCGACGGTGGACTGGTGGCGTGAGCGACTGGACACCACCAGGTGACCTCTGTGACAGCTAAAGATTCCATAGTGGGTTCAGCGGGAGCGCGGCGTGATGACGTCGCGATCGTGGGGATGGCCTGCCGGTTTCCGGGGGCGCGGAATGTGAACCAATACTGGCGGCTCCTCACGGCCCCCCAGGCGCAGTTCTCCACCGTCCCGGACTCGCGCTGGCGCACCGCCACCTTCCTCAGCGACAACTTGCGTGACTCGTCCTCGGCCTATACGGACACCATGGCGCTGCTGCCGGATGTGGGCCACTTCGACGCGGCGCACTATGGCATCCCGCCGCGGCGGGCCAGGTCGATGGATCCTCAGCACCGGCTGCTGATCGACCTCGCCCGTGAGGCGATCCAGGACGCGGGGTGGGAGGCCGAGGGCTTCGACCGCGAGGAGACCTCGGTGATCACATCGCTCACCGAGAGCGGCTACCGCGAGATCAGCACCATGCAGATCCGGATGCGTCAGCTGGCCGGCGGCGAGTTCGGGGCGCGGGCGACCGATCCCCGGTGGCTGGAGATGGTCCGCGCGGTCGATGGGCTGCACGGCACATCCGTGGCCGGGCTCCTGCTCAACATGGGGCCGAACACGATCAGCTCGGTCTTCGATCTGCATGGCGAGAGCTATGCGCTGGACTCGGCGTGTTCCGGTGGACTCATGGCCGTGGCCAACGCCGTGTTCGCACTGCGCGCGGGCCGATGCCGCATCGCACTCGCGGGCGGCGCCCAACTGATGCTCACCCCGGATCTGTTGGTGGGGCTGTGCCGGGTAGGCGCCATCTCGCGCAGTGGCAGGTGCCTGCCGTTCGGCGCGGAGGCCGATGGCTTCGTCCTGGGAGAGGGCGCCGGGGTCCTGGTGTTGCGGCCCCTGGCCGATGCGCTGGCAGCCGGCGATCGGGTCTATGCGGTGATCCGGGGTGTGGGAACGGCCAATGACGGGACCGTGCAGGGTGGTATGCATCCCCAGGCGGCCGGTCAGCTCCGGGCGTTGCGCCGGGCCTACCGCGATGCGGGCCTGGCCCCGGACTCGGTGGGTTACCTGGAGGCGCACGGCACCGGGACCACGGTCGGCGATCCGGTCGAGGTCGGTGTCCTGCGCGAACTGCGCGGTGAGCGGGGTGCACCCGGCTTCCTCGGCGCGGTGAAGGCGGTGGTCGGGCACTCGCTCAACGCCGCGGGGATAGCCGGACTCATCAAGACCGTCCTGGCTGTGCACCGGGGAGTGATACCGCCGCAGCCGGAGTTCGACCTGGCCGACCGTTCCGGGCTCGACGCCGCGCGGCTGACCATCCCGACGACGCCGACCCGATGGCCGGGGACCGGGCAGCGGCGCCGGGCGGGGGTGAGCGCCTTCGGCTTCGGCGGCACCGGTGTCCATCTGGTGGTGGAGGAGTCCACCACGGGACCGGACCGCCCCGCACCGGCCGGGGGGCCGCACCTCCTGGTACTCAGCGCCCGCGACCGGGCCGGGCTGGCCCGTTACGCCCGGGAACTGGCGCACACCATCGCCGACGACCAGCCGCCGCTGGCCGGGGTGGCGGACACCCTGGCTCGCCGGGCTCCCTTCGCGGAACGCCTCGCCCTGGTGGCGGAGGACGCCGCTGACGCCGCCACCAAGCTGACCGCAGCGGCCGAGGCCGTGGCGGCGGGCCGTACCGGAGATCTCGGGCCGGGGCAGGTGGTCGGCACGGTGCCGCCCGGTGAGCTGCCGGAGGTCGCCGTGCCGGCGCCGGGCTCGCTGCCCGCCGAGGCACGCACGGCCGCGTTGGCCCAGCTCGCGGAGCGCGCGGTCACCGGCTCGGGGCTTCGTCCGGTGATGGAGCGAATACCCCCGTGTACCCTGCCGCCGAGTCCGCTCGCCCCGCGGCACCACTGGGCGGTGGACGAGTCGGCTCGCGAGGATGGGGGCACTCCCCCTGGGGGTACCTCCCGGGCCGCTGGGCCCAGGGGGACTACCGCTGGGGGTACCCCCACCCACGCCCTTAAGGCAGTGGGGGAAGACCAGACCGGGCCGGTGGACTCGCCCGACGCGGCGCCCGCGGTGGCGCGGGCCGGTGGCGCATCCGCCGTATCCGCCGCATCCATCGTGCTCGAAGAGGTGTCGCGGACCGGTGTCTTCCCCCTCTCCGACCTGAGCGAGCGGATGGCGCTGGTGACCGATCTCGGCTTCGACTCCCTGATGTTGCAGGAGCTGGAGGTCAACATCGGCAAGCGGATACCGGGCTTCCGCACCGAGGAGATGTTCTCGCGCAGCCTCACCGTCGAGCGGCTGATCGCGCTGGTCGATCCGCGCCTCACGGATTCGCCGGCCCCCGGTGAGCTCCTGCCCCAGGAGACGCGGCCGGACTGGGGCGCCGCGACGGCGTGCGTCGATGACTTCCCGGAGGTGCGACGGTTCGAGGAGCGCTTGAGCGCGATCGCCGGTAGTGGTGCGGACTTCCCGTACTTCCGGGTCCATCAGGCCAACATCCGCGACACGACCGTGATCGGCGGCCGGGAGTACCTGTCCTTCGGCAGCTACAACTACCTGGGGCTCTCCGGCCATCCGGCGGTCAACGAGGCCGTGCACCAGGCGGTGGACCGGTATGGGACCTCGGTCTCCGCGAGCCGGGTGCTCTCCGGCGAACGGGAGCTGACCGTACGACTGGAGCGGGCGCTCGCCGACTTCCTCGGCGTCGGGGACTGCCTGGCCCTGGTGAGCGGCCATGCCACCAATGTCACCGCGATAGGGCACCTCGTCGGCGCGGGGGACCTCGTGGTGCACGATGCGCTCGCCCACGACAGCATCCTTCAGGGCTGCGCCTTGTCCGGGGCGGCGCGACGCCCGTTCGCCCACGACGACATCGGCCAGCTGGAACACATGCTGCGGCTCAACCGGTCCCGGTTCAGGCGGGTACTGATCGCCGTCGAGGGCGCCTACAGCATGGACGGCGACCTGGTCGACCTGCCCGCAGTGGTCGAGCTGAAGAAGCGTTACGGCGCCTTGCTGATGGTCGATGAGGCGCACAGCATCGGCACCGTGGGCGAACGAGGCCGTGGTGTCGGTGAGTTCTTCGGCGTCGACCGGTCCGACGTGGATGTGTGGATGGGCACCCTCTCCAAGGCCTTCGCCAGCTGCGGCGGTTACCTCGGCGGCTCGGCCCGGATGGTGCGGTGGCTGCGGCACACGCTGCCGGGTTTCGTCTACAGCGTCGGCCTGACCCCGGCCAACGCGGCCGCGGCGCTGGCCGCCACCGAGCTGATCGTCGCGGAACCGCAGCGGGTGCGTACTCTGCGGCGGAACGCCGAGCTTTTCCTCGGTCTGGCCGCCTCGGCCGGTCTGGCGACGGGCTCCAGTGCCAACTCTCCGATCGTGCCGTGTGTCCTCGGCGACTCGGCGAGGACCCTGCGCGTCGCGGACCGGCTGTTCGACCGGGGTGTCATCGCCGATCCGATCTTCCACCCCGCCGTGGAGGAGGGGCTCGCGAGGCTGCGGTTCTTCGTCACCAGCGAACACCGTGAGGACGACATCCGACAGGCCGTGTCGATCCTCGCCGAGGAGGTGGCATCCGCCGGAGGATGAGTAACTCACGTCAGATCAGGGTGCGTTCGATCCGGCTGAGCATGGCGTTCTTTCCGGCTTTCCCGGCTTCCCCGGATTCCCCGGCGTCCGCGGCCGGGGGCACACCATGCCGTTCCTCGGTGCTGCCCACCTGTTGGGAGAGCAGATAGGCGATGATCTCCGCTTCCTGTTCCTGAACGTCGTCATAGGTCGCACGCAGGAGCATGTCACGCACGAGGTCGGGGTCGAGGTTGGGGAAGAGGAGACGCGCGCTCGCCTCGTCCAGCCAACCTGCCCCGCGATGGCAGCAGATGATGTGGCCCAGCTCGTGCAAGATGATGTGCTCCTGATGCGCGCTGGTCGTGTTGGCGTCATAGAAGATGAGGTCCTCGTCCCGTGCGGCGACCCACATGCCGCATGGGTGCGACGCGGGCATCTGCATCGGGACCAGCGTGATCGGACGGTTGCGGACCTCGCCGAGGTAGCGGCAGAGTTCGGCCACATCGGCCACCTTCGGCAGATCGAGTTCAGCGATCCGCTGCGCGCCGGCCTTCCGGAGCCTCTTGAGCTGACTGCGGCGGTCCTGACCGACCGACCGCCCCTTCCCCGTGCCCCTCACTCCCCCGTGCCCCTCACTCCGGGTCCGAGGAGTCGGTGACGGGCGGAAGACCCTGCATCTGCCGGTACTGGTCCATGATGGCCGTGATGGCCTGGAGGTTCTCCTTCTTCATCCCGGCCGCCCGCATCGCCACGGAGCGGACCCCTGCCTGCCGCAGCGCCTCGATGGCGGCGACCTCGCTGAGTACCGACTCGGCGACCTCGTCGTCGAAGAAGTAGGCAACCGACACGCCGAAGAAGCGAGCCAGGGCGGCCAGGAGATCCGGTGAGGGATTGGAGCGTTTACCCGTCCGCAACTGTGACAGATACACACCCCCGACCTTGAGTTCGGGGCTGGCCCGCTTCAGCTCCTCCGCCACCTCGGCATTGGTCCAGTGCTTGCCCTTGGGACGAACCGTCTTGAAGAGGTTGTCCAGACGCACTGCCAGCATGGGCCGGTCGTCAGTCTCGGACATGGTCGAATCTCCCTCCCGTCACCCCCTCGGCATTGCCCTCGGCTATCCGTCAGTTTCGCAGATTAGCGGTTAGTTGACAATCGGCCGAGACTCCGCCAACGTGGACCTCGCCGATAGCTGTCAGCTAACTTCGCTCACGGGGGTAGCCGAGTTGGTTGCCGGTCATGTCGGCCTGGCCCGGCCCTCGGGGGATGGGTCGGGCCGGGCCGGGCGGGACACACCCGCCCGGCCCGGCAGTAAAAACGGGGGAATCACGGGGGAAACGGGGGATGCAACGGGGGAAACGGAGGGAAAGCGGGGGAAGCCCGCCCGGTCTGACGGGGGACAGTCCGGGCGGGAAGTCTCAACCCGCGTTGCTGAGTTCACGGTAGGCGGCTGCGACCTTGGTGAGCCAAGCGACTTCCGCGGTGAAGTTGTCCGTGTCGCGGTCTTCGAAGTCTCCGGCGTCCTTGTTGTCATCGGGGATGGTGCCGGTGCGCTTGGCGTGCAGGGCCTGTCTGATCTGTGCCGCTTCGGCGAACGCCTGCCGGGACTCGTCGCTCGCCCCGGGGTCCGCTCCGCCGGCGCCGTTGGCGGTGCGGTCGATGTAGGGCCGCAAGTCCCGCCATCCGTCGCGTATTTCGACGATCCGCCGGTGGAGGCGGTAGTTGAGGTCGGAGACCGAAGCCCCGGGCGGCTCCAGGACGATGTCCGGGGAGGACTCGTACAGGTCCCGCCAGAGCGGGTAGAGGGCCCGGTACGACCGGTAACTGCGCGCCCACTCCAGCAGTTTGGCGGCTGAGGCCCCCCAGGAGGAGATCGTCAGGCTGAGCGAGAGGGTGACGATGCCCGCTGCGCTGAAGACGGAGGCGGCGACCTGCCAGACGCCGATGTCGATCCCGCAGGCAGCGGTGAGGATGTTGACCGTCCTGGCCAGGCAGTAGAGGAAGAGGACCACCGCGGCGACGGAGAGCAGCCGCAGGGCCTGTCGCAGCGAGGCCTTATCGGTCATACGGGCGTAGGGGCCGCACTGGCGGAAGATGGTGACGCAGGGAACCGCCTGGGAGACGATGAAGACCAGGAGGTAGATGAGGATCAGCGGCCGGCCGCTGCCGGTGTTGAAGTCCGAAGCCGGCCGGCCGGGGCCGTCGGCGATGAAGAAGAGCGCCATCAGAAGCACGTTGAGGGCGATGCCGGTTATCAGCCAGTAGCGGGTCTTCCGTACCGCCTCCTCGGCGGCGGTCGCCCAGCGCAGCAGGATGATTTGCGCGCTGACGCAGAAGGCGACCGCCGATACATGCATCACCAGGATGGCGAGGTTGCCGACGCCCAGGAAGCTCTTGCTCCCCATGGCGACGGCACCCATCGTGAAGGTGAGGCACTGGAGCAGCAGGGTGATCACCAGTGTGCGGTAGGCGTTGTCCCGCCAACTGCGCCTTACTTGGCACAGCCGGTAGACGAGCGCGGCATACGACGAGAGCGCCGCAATGACGAAGCAGAGGGTTCTAGTGGTGTTCACGGCCTGATTCCCCGCCGGTTCCGCGCACGCGGCGGACGGTCTAGTCGGTGTTCTCGCCCAAGGGAACGACGAGTCCGATACCTTCGGCCGCCACGGCGATGGCGAAGTCGAAGAAGGCGGACTCGTCCCGGACACTGTCGTGGGTACGGCTGAAGACCTGGAACACCAGGAGCCCGATCAGATTGCTCCACAGCACGATGCCGCGCTCGATGATGTCCGAGAACGGAGCCTCGGGCAGGCCGCCGAAGAGCTCCACGGCCTCCGGCAGAAGCAGCGGCGGACCGGGCACCGCCCGCCTGGGCGGTGTGAGTTCACCGGCCTCCAGCGCCGAACGCACAAGGCCGGCCAGCACCGCGGGGGTGCGCGAGGCGGGCGGGACCGTGTTCTGCGGGGCGTGGTAATCCGGAACGGGCGAGCCGTAAATCAGCGTGAATTCGGCAGGGTTGTCGAAGGACCACTGCCGCAGTGCGCGAGTAACTGCGAGGAGCCGCGCGCCCGCCGACGCATTGGCATCCCTGGCGGCCTGATCGGCCTGCTCCATCGCGCCGCCGGACTCGTTGTAGGCGTCGATGACCAGCGCGGTCAGCAGGTCGTCCCGATGCGGGAAGACGGCTTCCACGTCGGTGACGGCAAGACCGCAGTCACGGGCAACGGCATCCAGGGACAGCCCTCCGGCGCCCAGTTTCGCCAGCAGTTGGCGTGCGGTGGCCTTGATGACCGCTGGCAGCCGGGCGTTCGCATCGGCGGCGCTTGCTCCGGAAACATCCATGGCCAAACCGTACCTGTCGGTCGCAACGGCCATCAGCGCAGTCGCCCGAGTGCCCCGGTCATGCGCTGTGATCCGGCCACGCCCCCATCGTTGGGCTTACCCGTGGCTCTGCCTTCCTCGGCCCTTCTCGGCGGCGGCGCCGGATGCCGGTTCGTCTCCGCCGGGGAGCTGCGTGATCGGGAGGCAGACGCGGAATCGCGTGTCGCCCGGCGTGGAGTCCACCCTGATGTCGCCGTGGTGTTTGTTGACGACGATCCGGTAGGAGATGTCGAGGCCGAGGCCCGTGCCTTCGCCGACCGGCTTGGTCGTGAAGAACGGCTCGAAGATTCGCGGGCGGATGTCGGGCGGGATGCCGCGGCCGGTGTCGCGGACCTCGACGAAGAGGCGGTCGCCGTCCTGCCAGGTGGCGAGGGTGAGAGTGCCCTTGCCGTCCATCGCGCCGAGGGCGTTGTCGATGAGGTTCGTCCAGACCTGGTTGAGCTCGGCGCCGTACGCCGGGACGAGCGGCAGGCTGCGGTCGTACTCCTTGACCACCTCCACACCCGGCGGGATCTTGGCCTGGAGCATGACCAGGGTGGCGTCGAGGAGTTCGTGGACGTCGACGGGCTGCTGCGAGGCGCGGTCGAGCTGGGAGTACTGGCGTGCGGCGCCGACCAGGCCCGAGATGCGGCTGACCGAGTCTTCGATCTCGCCCATCAGCAGCTCGGTGTCGATGGTGTACGCGAGCCAGCGCACGGCCGCCTCCCGGTTTTCCTCCTCCACGGACTCGATGGCGTCCGAGAGCCACTGTCCGTCGATGCCGCCGGCGACGAGGGTGGGGGCGAGGTCCCAGCCCTGGCTGATGCCCTGTTCCGCGAGCCAGTCGGTGAGTTCGTCCTCGGCGTCGGAGGCTTCGAGGGCGGAGAGCGTACGGGCCGTGGTGGCGCGTTTGACGGCGGCGTCCTGCATCTCGACCAGGTGGTGGAGGCGGGTGCCGTCCAGGCGGCCGTCGGCGATGAGGGCGAGTTTGTGGCGCATGCCGGTGACGCGGTCGCGGAGGGAGTCGGTGGCGCGTACGGCTGCCGCGGCGGGGTTGTTGAGCTCGTGGGTGAGTCCGGCGGCCAGCGATCCGAGGGCGACCAGGCGTTCGCGTTCGCCGATGATGGTGTTGCTGGCGCGGGTGCCGAAGAAGAGGCCTTCGAGCAGGTGCAGAGCCATGGGGAACCAGGTGCGCACGGCGTGGGCGAACTCCTCGGCGGGGAGGACGAAGAGTTCGAGGTCGGTGATGGCGCGCAGGGTGTTGGGGTAGACCTGGTCGACCCGGTCGCCCAGGTAGGCCTGGGTGGCCCCGGCGTAGACGCCGCGCTGCTCGGTGCGGTTGAGCTCGATGTCGTCGCCGTGCAGGCGGCGGAGTACGGCAACGGTGCCGCTGAGGAGGACGAAGAAGCAGGTGGCGGGCTCGCCTTGGGAGTAGACGGGGGTTCCGCCCTGCCGGGTCTCGACGCGGCCGCGCTCGGCCAGCCAGGCGAGCTGCTCGTCGTCGAGGGCCTCGAAGAGGAAGAGGGTGCGCAGCTCGGCCGGCGTCAGCCTCGCGCTGGGGGTGGGGCTGGGACTCGGGCCGGGGCTCGGGGCGTTCATTGGGCCTCCAGGTAACGGTGGACCAGGGAGACGGCCATGGCGCCCTCCCCCACGGCGGATGCGACCCGTTTGACGGACTCGGCGCGCACGTCGCCCGCGGCGAAGACCCCGGGCACGCTGGTCTCGAGGTGGTAGGGGTCCCGCGGGAGCGGCCATCCGGTGGGGCGAGCGCCACCGGCCAGGAGGTCGGGGCCGGTGATGACGAAGCCGCGCTCGTCGCGGGTGACGACGCCTTTGAGCCATCCGGTGGGCGGTTCGGCGCCGATGAAGACGAAGAGCCAGGAGGTGTCGGCCGTCGTGGTATTGCCGGTCCGGTTGTCGCGCAGGGTCAGGCGCTGCAGGTGCTTCTCGCCCTCGCCGCCGGTCACTTCGGTGTGGGGGTGGACCTTGATGTTGGCGCAGCCGTCGATCTGCTGGACCAGGTAGTGCGACATGGACCGGTTCAGGTCGGCGCCGCGGACGAGGAGATGGACCTGGTCGGCGTAGTGGGAGAAGTGGACCGCGGCCTGGCCCGCGGAGTTGGCGCCGCCGACGATGTAGACCTCCTCGCCCACGCAGCCGGCGGCCTCGAAGGCCGCCGAGCCGTAGAACACGCCGGCCCCGGTGTACTGCTCGAGGCCCGCACCCTGCAGCCGCCGGTAGGACACCCCGGTGGCGAGGACGACCGCGTGCGCGCTGATCGACGTGCCGTCGCTGAACCGCAGTACGCGGCCCGCGCCGACGGCTTCCAGGGCGACGACTTCTCGGGCGCTGAGGATCTCGGTGCCGAAGCGCAGGGCCTGGCGGCGCGCCCGGTCCGTCAGCTGCGCTCCTGACACTCCGTCGGGGAAGCCGAGGTAGTTCTCGATGCGGCTGCTCTGGCCGGCCTGGCCGCCGGTCGCGCGCCGCTCCACCAGCACGGTCCGCAGCCCTTCGGAGGCTGCGTAGACGGCGGCGCCGAGCCCGGCGGGGCCTGCGCCGACCACGACGACGTCGTAGAAGTCGGCTGCGGGGGTGGTGCTCAGCCCGACGTGGGCGGCGAGTTCGGCCTCGGTCGGGGCGTGCAGGGCTTTGCCCTCGGCGGTGACGACCAGCGGCACGTCGGCGACGGTGAGCCCGGCCGCGTCGAGCAGGCGCCGGCCCTCGGGTTCGTCGGCGGGGATCCACCTGTACGGGACGAGGTTGCGGGCGAGGAACTCGCGTGCGGCGAAGGACGGTGGCGACCAGCGGTGGCCGACGACGCGCGTCTCGGTGGCCTCCGGATCGGGGGTCGCGGCCCACAGCTCCAGCAGCGAGTCCATGACGGGGTAGAGGTGCTCCTCCGGCGGGCTCCACGGCTTGAGGAGGTAGTGGTCGAGGTCGACGACGTTGATCGCGTCGATGGCCGCGCCGGTGTCCGCGTACGCCGTGAGCAGCACGCGCCGGGCGAGGGGGAAGAGGTCCATGGCCGCTTCGAGGAACTCGACACCGTTCATGGTCGGCATGCGGTAGTCGGCGAGCATGACGGCCAGCTGCTCGCCCCGCAGTTTGATCTCCCGCAGCGCCTCCAGGGCCTCTTCGCCGGAGGGGGCGCGCAGCACGCGATAGCGGTCGCCGTACCGGCGCCGTATGTCGCGGGCGACGGCTCGGGAGACCCCCGGATCGTCGTCGACGGTGAGGATCGTCGGCTTCGCCATGCCGTCCATCATGCTCCGGACGGGTGACGAACACGTCGGGAACGGGTCCGGAAGCGCATCGGGAAGGCGTCGGGAACGGTCCGGGAACGGTCCGGGAACGCGTCGGGAACGCGTCGGGAACGCCGAGAGTGACAGCCGTTCCACCGGGCGTTGCCGCCGTACGGCCCGTGCTGGCGAAGCCGTCGCGGGGCACCCAGACTGGGATGGGGCGTGGTGGCCGAGAGAACCCGGCCGGAGCCCCGCATGGAGAGGTCCGCTGGTGTCTGTGCATCGGATCGGCCTGGTGGTGCACCAGGCCCGCTCGGAGGCCGTGAGCGCCGCTCGAACGGTCCGCTCGTGGTGTCACGCGCGGGACGTCCGCTGCACCGACATCGACGTGTGGCGGGAAGGCCGGCCCCGGCACAGCAGCCTGCGGGAGGCGGAGGCCGCCGGGCGCCCGGACCTGGTCGTCACGCTCGGCGGAGACGGGACGTTCCTGCGCGGTGCGCGCATTGCCGCCCACTGCGCCGCGGCCGTACTCGGGGTGGACCTGGGGCGGGTGGGATTCCTGACCGAGGCGGCGGGCGACGAGGTCGAGCGGGCCCTGGACGCCGTCGACCAGGGCCGGGTGGTGATCGAGGACCGGATGACGCTCACCCTGCGCGCCTCGCGCCCGCTGGAGATCCCGCCGGGCATGGAGGCCCTGCTGCGCTACGGGCGCGGGCCCGCGCTGCCCCCGCCGCCCGTGCGGGAGAGCGGGCCGGAGGACGTCGGCTGGGGAGTGGCCATGGACGTCACGGCCGTCAACGACGTCGTCTTCGAGAAGCTGGCCAGGGACCGGCAGGCAAGCGTGGCGGTGTATCTGGCCGGGCGGCTGTTCGCGGCCTACTCGGCGGACGCGGTGGTCGTGGCGACGCCTACGGGCTCGACCGCTTACAGCTTCGCGGCGGGCGGGCCGGTCGTCTCGCCGCACATGGACGCGGTCCTGTTCACGCCGGTCGCCCCGCACATGGCGTTCAACCGCACCCTGGTCGCGGCGCCGGACGAGCCGGTCGCGGTGCAGGTGCTGCCGCGCTCGGGGCAGGTCGCGGTGAGCATCGACGGGCAGCTGCGGGGCGTACTGGATCCCGGCGACTGGGTGGGCGTGTACCGCGCGCAGCGCCGGCTGCGGCTCGTACGGCTCGGGCCCATGGACTTCTACGGGCGGCTGCGCGACCGGTTCCGGCTGGCCGATGCCCCGGCGGCGGTCGCCGACGGGCAGCCCCCGCCGCTGTACCGGCCGGCCAGTCCGGTGCCGGAGGACCTGCGACACCTGCGTCTGCCGCCGCCTCCGCCGGACCAGTGACCACCTCTTCCGGAGTCCGTCGGCCCGTCGGCCCGTCGGCCCGCCGGCCTCAGAGGCCGAAGCGGGGGCGCTGGGCCTCCGGGACCAGGTCGGCGTAGTCGGGGTGCTTGCCGATCCAGCCCCGTACGAAGGGGCAGTGGGGCAGTACGGCGAGGCCCTGCTCGCGGGCGCTGTCGAGTGCCGCCCGGACGAGCTTCCCGCCGAGGCCGCGCCCTTCGAAGCGTGAGTCGATCTCGGTGTGGGTGAACTCGACCTCGCCGCCGGAGCGGTGGTATTCGGAGAATCCCGCGAGTTCTCCGTCGGCGTGGACCTCGAACCGGGACTCCTCCGCGTTGTTCAGCACTTGGGGCTCCATGCGGTCCTCCTTGTCACTGCCTCGACGCTGCCTCATTGCCGCCTCGTAGCGCCGTGTACCCGCCACGTCGATCACAAGCGGGAGACCCTGGCCGGTATTCCGCGCGGGGGCATGCTCAGCGCGGACTGCTACGTCGTGGCTCCGGCGAGCGCCGACTACGTCGCCAAGCTCGCGACGGGCATCGCTGACAACCAAGCCTTGACCCAGGTCAGCGACGCTATCGGCACCCTCGGCGTGACCGTGGTGGTGTTCCCCCTGGTGAACGCCGCACATGTACGCCACCCCGCTTGGGAAAGCCACATCGAGTCTCTGCAAAAGGGCGATCTGGAACGCGTCCACGGCCCTGAGGTCTGGCCGCTGTACGAGCCCCGCGAGGGGCCGACTGCCCGAGAGTTGCCCTGGGGCATGATCCTGGATGCCGTTGATCGCGTAGCCCTGCGCTCCTGATGCCGGAAGACGACCGCGGGCGCCGAGTACCACGGACGACCGGGACGGGACGGCTCCCGGCAAGGCACGGAGCAAGGCGCAGGCGGGGCGCTGGGGCACTGACGCTTCGCAAGACCAGCGCCCCAGCTGCGAGCATCCGCTTCACTTGTAAGTGCCCGGGCAGCGACGGTCGGCCTCCGGCAGGGCACTCCGGCCGGGGGACGATGGGTCAGTTGCGTCAGCCCCGGGCCCGTATGCTCCGGCGCCGCGGGCGCAGTCGGCCCCGGCCGCCGTCCCGGTTGTCGCGCCTGGGCCGGAGTGCGGGCTGCGCGGTCGGCTTGGGCAGTGGCTGTCCGGCGTCGTGCCCGGGACCTTCACGGCCGGGATCTTCGTGGGCGGGATCTTCGCGGCCGGGCAGCCGACCGTGGTAGAGGAAGAGGGCGATGCGCCCAGCATGCTGGGCGTTGAGCCGC
The DNA here is from genome assembly GCF_052246385.1 of Streptomyces sp. 8N616. Lineage (NCBI taxonomy): Bacteria > Bacillati > Actinomycetota > Actinomycetes > Kitasatosporales > Streptomycetaceae > Streptomyces > Streptomyces sp. 8N616. Next base: position 87,929 of record NZ_JBQQBY010000036.1, read on the forward strand.
TGGATCACATGTGCCGCCCCAGCGATCAGGGCCAGGAGGGCTGCGATGGTCAGGGCGGTGGCCATGACGGTCACATTCCCACGATCCGGCGGCTCGGCTGGGCCGGAACGGGCGCGGACGTCGAGAAGGCGCCGCCCTCGTCCTCCCAAGCCTCTCCAGGGTCCTGCGCCGGGCCATCTGCTGAGATGTCGTGGCGGGCTTCCTCCACCACCATGAGCGTGCTTGCGGTGAGCGGCGGCCCGGCGTCGTCGGTCGCGGCGGCCATCAGCCGGGCGGCTGCGGGTGCACTCGTGTGCGGGGGGATCACCAGCAGGTCCCAGCGGCCGGTGGTGTGGGACAGAAGCAGGAGCTTGTGCGGGTCCAGCTCTGCCGTGAACCAGCCGACCTTCACCACGTGTCCGTTGACGGGCACCTTGGGAGGTATGACCGGCCAGTGTTGAGGGTTGACGGCGATGCGGGTGATCCTTCCCCGCAGCGGGTCCAGCACGTCGGTCAGAGCGGGAAGTTCGCGTAGCAGGTCGCGGGAGCGGGGCCACCAGGCGCCGTCCAGGAGTCCACGGGAGGCGCCCGCGGCTTTCAGTGCGAGGCGGGCGGGCACAGCTGCGTCGGTCTCTTGCCGTGGCAGGGGGCGGTCGGTGGTCGCGGACATGGCGCGGACCCGTCTCCGGGCCCGTGGACACGGGCCCGGGTGTCATCACTCATCGAGAACGACGCCGGCATGAAAGCCGGTATGCGACATGCTCTCGATAGTGCCGAGGCTACTCCGCGGTGGGGCTGAACGGACCGCGCCGAGGTGCCGGATTCTCTGCGCCCCTTCGGGCTGTCATCCTGCGAGGGCGGGACGTTCCCGGCTTAGCTTCGAGATGGTGATCGCCTCCACGCCGGAACTCGTCGGCTGTGCCTACGGGTTCAGAGCCGACCGCTCGGGCACCTGGTGGCAGGGCTTCTTGGGCGCTTTCCCCTCGGCGATCGAAGAACTCACCGCCTCGGGACAGGTCTTCGTCCTGGCCGAGGCGAGGGTCTTCCCCGCCTACCGGCGACGTCACATCGCCACCGGTGATCGCGGCAGCTGACCGCCGCACAGGCTGTCAGCATCGCGCGCCGGAGGAGGGCCGGGTGCTGTCCGCGATGCCCTGGAGGAAGCGGTGTGCTGTCCCGGAGGGGGTGTGCAGGGCTTACGTCGTGCGCCCCTTCTTTCAGGCCAGAATAGGGCTACGCTTGCGGCAGACGTCCTGGACCCCGGCGGCACACTGCCAGTTGATACGGATTCACCTGAGGCGAACCAGCTATCGGCCGCCCGGTGCTTCCCCGATGGCCACCGGCTCGCTTTCGAGGCCTGTCATGTGGCCGCCCTGAGACGCCATCCACGCGATGGAGGCACCATGCCCATCCCTCAGTTGCTGAGCGCACTTCGACACGACACCGAAGGCCGGGCCCTGATCACTCTTGCCGGTGAGATCGACATGGGCTCGGAACCCCGTCTGCGCGAGGCCCTGGACCGGTGCCTGCGCGACGGAATTCGCGTCATCGACGTCGACCTGACCGCAGTGTCCTTCTGCGACTGCAGCGGACTCAACGCCTTTCTCCGTGCAGCGCAGCGCACTGCCGCACTCGGCGGATCCTTGCGGCTGCACCACCCGAGGCCGATGCTGGTCAGGCTCTTCGCCCTCACCCACACCGACGGCCACCTGCTCGTACTCCCCGTCGACGGTGAATACACCTGTGCCGCGGTCGATCTCCCCCCGGCCCGCCCGGAGGTGGAGGGGCGGCGCGCACCCGTTCTGCTCGCGGAGCCCGGCGGTGCCCCATGACCGACCGGCCAGCGATCGGAGTAGACGGGGGTATCCCGCTACCCCAACCCGGCCCGGGACAACCGACGTTCCGCGAGGCGGGCCCTGCAGGGCTGGCAACCCCTGGTCCGGATGCACACCCGGCACTAGGCTGATCCTTCAACGTCCCGGACCCCGACGTGGCCACAGTCCGGCATCCCGCCGGACGGAACCGCTTCTGGGGAGTGACGATGAACGCAACCATCAGGGCGACAACGTCCCGCCTTCGAACACCACGCGTTCGAGGGGCCGTCACGGTCCTGGTGCGAGACCCGAAGCGGCGGTGGTGATCATGCCGACCGAGCCGTATTCCGCCGCTCGGGCCCGGGACTCTCAGGCCGAAAGGCTCCTTGCCCATCAGCGCTCGATCATCGCCTGGTGCGACCGCCACCTTGCGGCCATCCACGCCCTGTCCACCCTCATGATGGACGCCCCGAACATGAGCGGTGCGGCCCTGGCCGAGTTGCTCACCGAACCGGACGACCAGCTCGCACCGCGCAGAACACGCCCGCGGCACACGCACCTCGACGCCGTTGCCACCGGAGGCCGGTGCCCGGATGATGCTTCCCCCCTTGACCGCGTCGAGCTGGCCCTCATCCTCATCGGTGACCGCACCTGTGCCACGGCCTCCGAGGCCCTGGGACTGCCCGAGTACGCCGTCGCCGCACGGCTGCGCTCGGGATTGTGGCTGCTCTTCGAGCCCTGCCATCGCGAGACGGCGAACGCACCGCCGGGAAACCGTCCGGCCGGAGCTGCGGCCCATGCGTCGCACTCGCCCTGACAACAGCCGGCGTGCAGGCTGCCGTCAGTGCTGGGGGCGAAGATCCAGTTCAGCGAGGGATTCGGAGCCGTCGATGAAGGCGTGGGCAAGGTCGGACAGGCGGCGATTGTGCGAGCGTGCGTAGCTCCGCAGAGCTGTGAAGGCCTGCTCCATGTCGACCCCGAAGCGTTCGGCGAGCTTGCCCTTGGCCTGCTCGATCACTACTCGGCTGTTCAGCGCGGTCTGCAGCTGCTCGTTGAGCACGCCACTGCGATGGGCGGAGCGTTGCTGCAACAGGCTGATGGTGGCGACATCGGCCAAGGCCTGGGCAATGGGAGTGGTACCGGGATCGAAGGGACCGGGGGTGGCCCGGAACAGGTTGAGTGCTCCGACGACCTCGTCGCGCAGACGCATCGGCAGGGCCTGGACCGCGGCGAACCCGCTCGCCCGGGATTCCACCACAAACCGGGGCCACCGATCGACCTCGGCCTCCACGTCCGGAACCGTCACTGCTGACCCGCGACGGAAGCACTCCAGGCACGGCCCCTCGGCGTTCTGGAGCTGGAACAGCTCCAGCAGGCGCACTTGTTCGTCGGAGGCCGCCATCACCCGGAGTTCGCCGTCCCGGTCCGCGAGCAGCAGACCTGCTGCAGACACGTCGAGCATTCCCACGCATCGGTCGGTGAGCAACCGGAGGAAGTCGATCAGGTCGAAGTCCGTAACAAGGTTGTCGGCCAGCTCGACGAACGTCCTGGCCAGGAGCTGCTCATCCATCCTGCTCACCCTCTGATGACGGTACTGCCGCCCCGGGGAGCCCGGAAGGCAGGAAGTGTTCCTCGGCCACCGGGAGATCAGGCATCGTCGCTCGCCGGGTCGGGGTCGGGACTGAGGCGGAGTCTGCGGGACACCACGGCACGGGCCACCTCGGCCAGCCGACGATCGTAGGCGTAGGCGTAGGCACGCAGACGGATGAATGCCTCATCGATGCCGACGCCAAGCTGTTCCGTAAGCATGCCCGTGGCTTGGTCGATCTCGGCCCTGTAGCCGCCCATGCCCTCGAACTGCCCGTCCAATGCCGTACCATCGGCCGGATCGGTCTGCGCGCAGGCCTGTGTGTCGAGCAGCACCCGGGTCGCCGTGTCGGCGAACACCAACGCGTCGGCCAGCGCATCGGCGTTCAACCCACCCGGCCGTCCGCGGTACAGGTCGAGTACCCCGGGACGGATCGCCCCGATCTGCAGGGGAAGCGCGAAGACCGCACCCGCCCCTTCCTTTGAGGCCGCAGCGGCGAAGGCGGGCCAGCGGCGCTGAATCTCCATGGCCCGCAGATCGGACGTCAGGACGGGCCCTCCGAAGGTGAAGGCGTCCACGCATGGCCCCTCCCCCAAGGTGAACTGGAGTTCCTCCAGTCGCTCGGTGGCCTCGTCGGTGGCACAGAGAACGTGCCCGACGGGGACCCCCGACAGGGCGGACAACCCTGCCCCGTTCACCGGCAATGCCGCCACCGCCGCGGCACACACATCCGCCACGTCCACCCGGGTACCCTGTCGCGCCGCCTCATCGGCCACCAGCCCCAGGATCCGGGCCGTCCGGCTAGACATGTGTATGCCCGGACCGTATCGGGGGCGCCGGCTCGCCACTTGGCGCGGCCTCGGCAGCGGGCCCGCACGTCACCACGGGGCGAGCGCACGGACTTGAGCTCGGCGGGCACGCATACTCGAAGCACCAGGCCATGGAGATGTCCACCCCACTATTGACACCGGCCGCGACGGGATGCGGGGAGAGCGGGCAACCGCACCCGGTGGAAATCCCGAAACTCGCCTAGCAGCCAAGGGACTTCAGTATGTGCCCTTGCGTCACTGTCTTGCTACCAGCGTCCTGGTAAGCCCCGGTTCAGACGTGCTTGGATTCAAGGGATCGTCGCAACACGTGATCACTGACGTGTGGTGGTGAGCAGTTTAGACAGGCGCTCGGCTGGGGTTTCCCAGCCGAGCGTCTTGCGTGGGCGGCCGTTGAGTTCGGTAGCGAC
>NZ_JBQQBY010000037.1:0-89091 GCF_052246385.1 Streptomyces sp. 8N616
CGTACGAGGGCGAGCGCACGATGGTCTCGCACGGCCACGAGGCGCCCCCTCCCGACCCCGCCTCCGACTGCCCGCCCCCGTCCCGCGCCTGCGTCGCCTCGCTGGCCCCCGGCCGCCAGGAGGACTGGATCACGTCCGCCGCGGGCCGCGGCAGCCGGATCTTCGCGGACGTCGGCTGGGACGACACGGGCCGCTGGGAGCTGTCGGCGCTCGCCGACCTCGGGCGCTGCGAGGCCTTCCTCCCCAACGCCGAGGAGGCGATGCGGTACACCCGCACCGACAGCCCGCGCGCCGCCGCCCGCGCGCTCGCCGACAAGGTGCCGCTGGCCGTGGTGACGCTGGGCGCCGAGGGCGCGTACGCCGTCGACGGCGGTACCGGCGAGACCGCCGCCGTGCCCGCCATCGCGGTCGAGGCGCTCGACACGACCGGCGCCGGGGACGTCTTCATGGCGGGCTTCGTCACCGGCACGCTGGCGGGCTGGCCGCTCGCCGACCGGCTCGCCTTCGCGGGCCTGACCGCCGCCCTGTCCGTCCAGGAGTTCGGCGGCTCGCTCTCCGCCCCGGGCTGGGTCGAGATCGCCGCCTGGTGGCAGCACGCGAAGTCCTACGACGACCAGGTGGCCGCCCTGCGCCACTACGGGTTCCTCGACGACCTGCTGCCCGCGGCCGCGCGCCCCCTCCCGCTGCGCCGCGCCGTCCCCACGATCGGGTTCCGGCAGCGCTGAGCCCGGGCCGTGCAGCGCCGGAACCGGACGGTGAACGCCGGAACCGGACGGTGAAAAGCCCTCGGGTGTTGTCGGTGCTCCGTCGTAGGCTTGGAGTATCAAGGGGCCGCACGGACCGGCGTGCGGCACGTCGAGCACACAGAAGGCGGGGTCAGCAGGCCAGAGAGCCGGCCCATGACTCAGACACCCACACGTTCGCAGGCAACCGCCCACTTCACCGTCTCGCCCAAGCACCCCATGGTGATGGTTCTGGGGTCCGGTGACTCTCTTCTGCGCGTGATCGAGAAGGAGTTCCCGTCGACCGACATCCACGTGCGCGGCAACGAGATCAGCGTGACCGGGGACTCCAAGGAAGTGGCGCTGGTCCAGCGTCTGTTCGACGAGATGATGCTGGTGCTCCGCACCGGGCAGCCGATGTCGGAGGACGCGGTGGAACGCTCGATCGCCATGCTGCGCGAGGAGGCCAGCGCGGCGGGAGCGGCCGAGACCCCCTCCGAGGTGCTCACCCAGAACATCCTCTCCAGCCGCGGCCGCACGATCCGCCCCAAGACCCTCAACCAGAAGCGGTACGTCGACGCCATCGACAAGCACACGGTGGTCTTCGGCATCGGCCCCGCGGGCACCGGCAAGACCTATCTCGCCATGGCGAAGGCGGTCCAGGCCCTGCAGTCCAAGCAGGTCAACCGGATCATCCTGACCCGTCCCGCGGTCGAGGCGGGCGAGCGGCTCGGCTTCCTGCCCGGCACGCTCTACGAGAAGATCGACCCGTATCTGCGCCCGCTCTACGACGCGCTCCACGACATGCTGGACCCCGACTCGATCCCGCGGCTGATGGCGGCCGGGACGATCGAGGTGGCCCCGCTGGCGTACATGCGCGGCCGGACGCTCAACGACGCGTTCATCATCCTCGACGAGGCGCAGAACACGAACCCCGAGCAGATGAAGATGTTCCTCACCCGGCTCGGCTTCGACTCCAAGATCGTGATCACGGGTGACGTCACCCAGGTCGACCTGCCGGGCGGCACGAAGAGCGGCCTGCGCCAGGTGCGGGAGATCCTCGACGGCGTCGAGGACGTCCACTTCTCGATCCTCAACAGCACCGATGTGGTCCGGCACAAGCTGGTCGGCCGTATTGTCGACGCGTACGAACAGTACGACAGCCGCAACGAGCAGTGACATCACCGAAAGAGCCAGACACAGCGCAATGTCGATCGACGTCAACAACGAGTCCGGCACGGACATCGACGAGCAGGCGATCCTGGACGTCGCCCGCTACGCCCTCGCGCGGATGCGGATCCACCCGCTCTCCGAGCTCTCGGTGATCGTCGTCGACGCCGCCGCCATGGAGCAGCTCCACATCCAGTGGATGGACCTGCCGGGGCCCACGGATGTCATGTCCTTCCCGATGGACGAGCTGCGCCCGCCCGCGAAGGACGACGAGGAGCCCCCGCAGGGGCTCCTCGGCGACATCGTGCTGTGCCCCGAGGTGGCGCGGAAGCAGGGCGAGGAGGCGCCGACGCAGCACTCGATGGACGAGGAGCTCCAGCTCCTCACCGTGCACGGCGTCCTGCACCTGCTCGGTTACGACCACGAGGAGCCCGGCGAGCGGGCCGAGATGTTCGGTCTGCAGAAGGCCATCATCGACGGCTGGCGCACCGAGCGCGGCGTCGCGGGGCCCTCCCCGGCGCCCACCACCCGATGACGGGACGGACACGATGACCGGGCAGTTCATCGCGGCGGCCGTGCTGCTGGTCGTGATCGCCTGGCTCGCCGCCTGCGCCGAGGCGGGCCTGGCCCGTACGACCCGCTTCCGCGCCGAGGAGGCCGTGCGCTCCGGGCGGCGCGGCAGCGCCCGGCTGCTCGCGGTCGCCGACGACCCGACCCGCTATCTCAATGTCGCGCTGCTGGTCCGGGTCGCCTGCGAGATGGGGGCGGGCGTCTTCGTCACCTACGCCTGCCTGCGGGAGTTCGATCAGACCTGGGAGGCGCTGGCCGTCGCGCTCGGCGTGATGATCCTCGTCTCCTACGTCGCCGTCGGCGTCTCGCCGCGCACCATCGGCCGCCAGCACCCGCTGAACACCGCCACCGCCGCGGCGTACGTCCTGCTGCCGCTCGCCCGCGTCATGGGCCCGATCCCGCAGCTGCTGATCCTCCTCGGCAACGCCTTCACGCCCGGCAAGGGCTTCCGCAAGGGCCCCTTCGCCTCGGAGGCCGAGCTGCGCGCCCTGGTCGACCTGGCGGAGTCGGAGCAGCTCATCGAGGACGAGGAGCGCCGCATGGTGCACTCGGTCTTCGAGCTGGGCGACACCCTCGTCCGCGAGGTGATGGTGCCGCGCACCGACCTCGTCGTCATCGAGCGCGCCAAGACCATCCGCCAGGCCCTCACCCTCGCCCTGCGCTCCGGCTTCTCCCGCATACCGGTGACCGGCGAGAGCGAGGACGACATCGTCGGCATCGTCTACCTCAAGGACCTGGCCCGGAAGACGCACATCAACCGGGAGGCCGAGAGCGACCTGGTCTCCACCGCGATGCGGCCCGCCACCTTCGTGCCCGACACCAAGAACGCGGGCGACCTGCTGCGCGAGATGCAGAAGGAGCGCAACCACGTCGCGGTCGTCATCGACGAGTACGGCGGGACGGCCGGCATCGTCACCATCGAGGACATCCTCGAGGAGATCGTCGGCGAGATCACCGACGAGTACGACCGCGAGCTGCCGCCGGTGGAGGAGCTGGGGGAGGAGCGGTACCGCGTCACGGCCCGGCTCGACATCGGCGACCTGGGCGACCTGTACGGCCTCGAGCTGGACGACGAGGACGTGGAGACGGTCGGCGGGCTGCTCGCCAAGTCCCTCGGGCGGGTACCGATCGCGGGCGCGACGGCCGAGGTGGACCTCTCGGAGGAGGCTCCCTCCGGCTCGGCCGGTGGGGGCACCCCCAGCGGTAGCTGGGGGAGCAACCCCACCGGCCCCGCGCTCAAAGCCCTGCGCCTGACCGCTGAGTCCCCTGCGGGCCGCCGGAACCGGATTGTCACGGTGCTGGTGGAACCGGTCCGCTCCACGGAGGCGGGCGCCGGCGTGGAGGCGCCGTAACCCCGCGGATCTGGAGAATTCCGCCGCCGAGGTGGCCCGGGTCTGAGGCTCCGCCCCAGACCTCAGGGGCCCAGGGGCGTACGCCGGGCCGGGCGGTCGGCTCTCTATGATCGCCCCATGACCGACAGCGATGCCCTGGACCCCGAAGACCGCAAGATCATCACGCTGGCCCGCTCCGCGCGGGCGCGGAACGCCGTGCCCGAGGGCGCGGCCGTACGGGACGAGACCGGCAGGACCTACGTCGCCGGGACCGTCGATCTCGCGTCGCTCAAGCTCAGCGCGCTGCAGACCGCTGTCGCGATGGCCGTGGCCAGTGGCGCCACGTCCCTGGAGGCCGCGGCCGTCGTCACCGATGAGCCCGCCGCCGCCGACGCCGACCGCGCCGCCGTACGCGATCTGGGCGGCCCGGACACGCCCGTCCTCCTCGCCGCCCCCGACGGGACCCTCCGCGCCTCCGTCACCGCGGGCTGAGCCCGTCCGCGGCCCGGTCGCCCTGCCCGTCCGGGCCGCTCGCGTACTGCGCGGCCTGGAGGCGGTACAGACGGGCGAAGTGCCCCTCGCGGTCGAGGAGTTGGGGGTGAGTGCCCTCCTCGATGAGATGTCCGCGGTCGAGTACGTAGATGTGGTCGGCGTGCCGGACCGAGGCGAGCCGGTGGGTGATGAGGACGACGGTGTGGCCCTGCGCCGCCAGGGCGCGGATCTTGTCGAACGCCTCGATCTCGGCTCTGGGGTCCAGGGCCGCGGTGGGCTCGTCGCAGATCAGCAGGGGCGCGGACCGGTAGTGGGCGCGGGCGAGGCCGAGCCGCTGCCACTGACCGCCGGAGAGCTGCACGCCGCCGGTGAAGGCGCGGTGGACCAGGCTGTCCCAGCCCTTGGGCAGGGAGTCGACGATCCGGCGGACGTCGGCGTAGTCGGCGGCGCGGTCCAGGGCGTGTTCGTCCAGGGGGCTGTCCGGGCGGCCGATGACGACGTTGGCCCTCGCCGTGAACGGCCAGCGCTGGAAGTCCTGGGTGACCAGGGCGACGCGGTCGAAGAGCTGACGGCGGTCGAGCTCCCTGGCGTCGACACCGTCCCAGGTGATGCGGCCGGTGTCCGGTTCGTAGAGCCCGGCGATCAGTTTGGCCAGCGTGGTCTTGCCCGAGCCGTTCTCGCCGACCAGGGCCACCACCTGGCCGCGCCGCAGGGTCAGGCTGACGCCGTGCAGCGCCGGTTCCGTGCGGCCCGGGTAGCTGAAACCGGCCTTCTCCACCCGGACCACCTCCGGCTCCCGGGGGACGGCGGCGCCTCCCGCCGGGATGGCCCGCCGGTCGGCCTCGGTGTGCAAGGAATCCAGATCCTTCAGGAACAGCCCCTCCTCGTACAGGTGGTTGACCTGGAGCACCAGCGCGGAGAGGTTGCCGGTGGTGGTCCGGATCGCGATCACGGCGGTGCCGGCGACGGCGAGCGGCAGCCCTCCGCCGATCAGCAGCAGGCCCAGTACGGCGTACGTCCCGGCGGTGGCCAGACCGGACAGGGCCGACGCCGCCAGATCGGTCCGGGCCTGCTTGCCGGCCAGGCGGGTCTGCTCGGCCTCGGCGGCCACGGCCATGCCCGCGTAGTGCTCCAGCAGGAACGCGCCCGCACCGTGCACCCGCACCTCCTGGGCTGCCTCCTGCTGGGTGAACAGACCGGCGAGCAGATGGCTGGCCCGGGAGTGCTCCAGCCAGGCCTGCACCGACTCGTACCGGCGGCGCGCGGTGCGCACCGCGGCCCACCCCCGGGGCACCGCGATCAGGCCCAGCAGCGGAAGCAGTACGGGGTTCAGGACCGTGAGAACCCCGGCGGCGGCGATCAGCGCCGCCACGGCGTCGATCACGCCGACGCAGTAGCCGATCATGCGGCGGGCCGAGGCCGTGGCGTGCTGGGCGGCGTCGAGAAGCCGGTGGAACCCCGCGTCCTCGATCGCCGCCAGCTCCACGCGCGCGGCGTGGTGCAGAAACCTGAGCGTCGCCACGCGCTCCACCTTCGGCTCGAGCCGCCCCGTGGCGGCCGTGGAGAGCGACTGCATGAGGGCGGCGAAGCCCGCGACGGCGCCGAGGACCAGCAGGGACGGGGTGGCGGCCGCCACCTTCCCGGGCGTCGGGCCGCCCGCGAACAGGGCGACCAGCACCTTGTTCGTCGCCAGCAGCCCCGTGGCCTGGGCGGCGGCCTTCCCCAGCGCGGCCACGGCGACCATCAGCAGCGCGGCCCGGTCGGCCGCCCAGGCCAGGCGAACGCTCTCGGCGAGCACCTGCGGCAGCCGGCGCGCCATCGCGGTGAACGACAGGTTCAGCGACGCCAGTTCGTGGCGGCTGAACCCGAGATCCCAGCGCAGGCGGCCGCCGAAGAGCAGCGCCTCGCTCCCGCATGCGCCCGCCTCGCTGGAGCCCTTGCGCGCTCCGGCCGGCCGGCCGAGGCCCGGAAACCTCATCCCGTCACCACATCCCCTTCTCGGTTCAGCTGAGCAGGAGAGCCGCATCCCAGGGGGTGTCCGGCTCGCTGTCCGTCGCGTACGTGTGCAGGGCCAGGGCGATCCCGGCCGCGCCTTCGAGGAAACCGGCCCGGTCACCGGCGACCCGCATGGTCGGGGCCGAGTACCGGTATCCGAACGGGAGTTGGGGGTCGTAGGCGTCGAGGACCGGGGCGGCGAGGTGCGGCAGCTGCGCGGTGAGGCGGCTGTCGCCGCTGTCGCGCGCCATCCGCCAGGTGATGAGGAGCACTCCGGTCCGGCCGTGGCACAGGGAGGAGTCGAAGAGCCCCCGGACGTCGTCGAGTTCCGCGGCGAGCGCGTCGACGGCGGCCCGCTGCCAGTCGGTATGGGACAGGGCACGCCCCGCGAGGTACACCGCCCATGCGACGCCCGGGGTGCCGTAACACCAGGCGGTGCGCCCGGGCGGGAGCGGAACCGTCCGGTCACCGGCCTTCATGTGCCGCTCGAACGGGATCACCCACGGCCACCGCCCTCCGGCCGTCCGCCAGTCGAGCAGCCAATCGCAGACGCGGGTGATGGCCGCGTCCTGGCCGGGGACGCGTACGCCCGCCTCCCGGGCGAGCGCGAGGAGCGCCATCGGCCCGGGGATGCCGTGCGCCAGGCCGAGGTTGAAGTGCCCGCGGGGGTAGTCGGGGTCGTCGTCTGCGGTCGCCGGGCCTCCGCGCACCCACCAGCCGGGAACGGTATGGCCGTGGGCGCTGACCGGTTCGGTCAGCCGGACCAGATAGGACAGGACGCGGGCCAGCAGCTCCTGGTGGCGGGGCCGGTGCAGGAGCAGATAGCGGCCGAGGCCCGTCGCTCCGCTGATCACGTCGTAGGCGTGCATGGGCGCTCCGGCCCGGCCCGCTCGCAGGCGCTCCTCCTCGGCTGCGAGCAGGCGCTCCACTTGTGCCGTCACGCGGTCGTCGAGACGGTCCAGCAGGGTCGCGTAGTCACCCGGGCGGTGCCGCGCCGCCCAGGCCGCGAACGCCAGCGGGGCCGCGCCGTCGAACAGCCCGCCGGAGGTCGGCGCGGCCGTGGCCTGGGCCGCGGTCGACAGGTGCGCGTGCGCGGTGGTGCGGTGCCGGGGAACGGAGCGGGACAGCTCCGCGAAGAGCAGGGCCACACCGGGGTGTCCCTCCGCGAGCGACAGCGGGGCCCACGGGACGCGTACCGGGCCGTCCGGGAGGTGGTCGACGTTCCCGGGGGCGGTCGCCACCGCCGCGACCCGGTCGGGTCCCGCGAGGTGCTCGGTCAGGGCGGTCACGATCTGCCCGGCCCGTTTCCGGACGGCAGACGGCGGTGGGGCGGGGGAACGGCGCGCCGGACGCCGCGGCGCGGCCGTCACAGCGCCCACCTGCGGCGGTCCCGGTGGGCCTGGACAGCGCCCCGGGCCACCGCGCAGGAGGCCCGTTCCCCGTCCCGGTCCGCCCCGATGAGGCGGTTGTGGTGCATGTGGAAGAGCGAGGGCAGGACGTCCTGCGGCGACGTCCAGGCCCGCGGCCCCAGCTCGTACAGGAGCCGCCCGTAGTCGGCGAAGGCACGGGCCCGGTTGTCCCACACCTGCCGCAGGGACGCGCCGCCGGGCTGCTCGCACAGCCCCTCCCAGCCGCCGTACGGGTCGATGAGGCGTACGGCGTCCCGGCGCACGCGCTGGAACGCCGCGTGCGCCTCGCCCTTGGGGAACGCCTCCAGCAGCCAGGTCGCCCACGCGGGCTCCGCGCCCCCGCTCACGCCCTGCGGGTACCAGAACGTACGGGCGAGATCGACGTAGCCCGCCGCCACGAGCAGCAGGGGGTCGACCGTGAGCTGTCCGCCCTGCCGCAGCCCGAGCTGCCGGATGACGGCGACGCTGTCGGCGTGGAACGCGCGCTCGGCGGCTTCCATGGCGTCCGGGCCGCCGTACCGCTCCCACTCCGGGACATAGGTGTCCAGGGTGAGCCGCCACGCCAGGCCCTGCCTGCGCAGCCGGGCCATCCAGTCGTGCAGGCGCGGCAGGACCTCGCCGGCGAGCGTGGCGGGCGGCCCGTGGAAGCGGAATCGCAGATGGTCGTCGTCGTCCCGGTACCGGAGGAAGAACCAGCGGTCGACGCCCGAAGGCAACTCCTCGATCAGCGGGGGAACTTCGGTCGCCAGAAGGTCCGTCTGGCGCTCCTTCGCGCAGTACACCGACGCGTACAGCCACTCGCCGCCGGGCGGGTGCTCGACCGGCGCGGCGCGCGGCACGGCTGGTACGGAGCGCGGCACGGCAGCGGTGCCGGTGCGCCGCGCCACCAGGGGAATGACCAGTTCGTTGCGGTGCGCGCCGCCCGGACCGGTGAGCCAGCCCCACTCGCCTTCCCCCGCCCGGCCTTCCCCCGCCTCGTCCTCCCCCGTCACCAGCGCCTCGTACAGCAGGGCCTCCGGGTGCCGCCCCAGCTCGTGGCGCAGCAGCCGCAGATGCTCCTCGTCGCCGAGGTCCAGTTCCAGCCGGTGGTCGGCGTATCCGGTGCACAGCCGCCGCGGCACCCTCCAGCGGTCCCGCCAGGCGCGCACGGCGGCCGCCCACCGGCCGAACGGGGCCTCCTGGTCGAGGACTTGGGGAGCGGGCCGCCACCGGGCGGGGGCGAGCACGGTACGCCCGTAGCGCACCCGCGGAAGGTACGGCAGGGCCTCGGCCGCTCCCCAGTCCCACAGCCCCCAGGCGCGCTCGCCCGTGGTGGAGACCTCGCGCAGGAAGCGGGCGACGTTCGGTGCGTTCCACTGCGTGGTGAGCATGTGGAACACCGTGGGCACCACCTCCCGGCCGGTGGCGCGGTCCACGACGAACAGCCGGTGCGGGTCGGCGCCCACCAGCAGGCTGTCCACGTCGAGCGTGTGCGGGTCGCCGCGGTCGGCGAAGACGGCGACCGGAATCAGGCGCTCCAGCAGCCGGGGCACCTGGGCCACATTGCCGCTGCGCGAGTTGGGGGACGGGAACGTCAGCTGCGCCCGCGCCGCTCCGGGCGAGCGCGTGCCGATGGTGCGCGCCAGCTCCCCCAGCGCGGCTCGGGCGCCCTCGGGCAGCAGATGGGCGAACCGGCCGGAGACCGCGCCCGCCTGCGCGGCCCCGCCGACCACGACCAGGCGGAACCGCCCTTCCTGCAGCGCCGTGGGCGAGTCGGCCAGGAGCTGGGTGAACAGCTCCACCGACCCGGGCGGGACCCCCGTGTCGCGGGAGAGCCGGGAGACCACCGGGTCCTCGGCGTCGTCGGTCAGTACGATTTCGGGCTCGCCGGCCAGGACCGCCTCCTCGGCGAGCCCGGCCAGCACCGCGTCCCGCTCGGGGTCCCGGCGGTGGGCCGGACGCGGGGAGCGGCTGCTGCGCGGGCGCACATAGCCGGCCGGTGCCCCCAGCCCGATGCCGGGGTCGAGCAGTTCCTTCACCGGAACGAGGCGGTCGCTGCCGTACCGCTCCAGGAAGTCCGCGTGGTAGTCCGCCAGGGGGCCGTGGTCGCCCCACCGGGGGCCCAGCCGCCACAGCAGCCCGGCCGCCCGCTCGGCCTCCTCGGCCACCGTCCGCGGCAGCCGTACGTCGGCGTCGACCGCCAGATCCACCTGCACGAGCTGCTCTCCGGCGCGCAGGCGGCCCATCCGGGCGGTCAGTTCGCGCCAGGCCGCGCGCCCATCTCCCAGGGGGCGGGCGCAGTAGTCGGACAGGCGCCGCCGGATGTCCCGCAGCGGCGGGAGGTCGGGCGGCGAGGAGGAGTCCGGGAGGTCCGCGAGCCGGTTCAGGACGTACGCGAGCGGATCGGTCTCCTCCAGCGGCGGGCGCAGGTCGGTGAGGAGGATCTCCTTCCCGATCAGCCGCCCGAGCATGGCAGCGGCAGCGCCCCGGGGTGCGGCCGGAAAGGCCGCCGACAGCCGCCGTTCCAACTCGGCGTACGGCACGGGAGCGCGGGCGGCTTCCCGTACGGCGCGCACCGCGGTGGTGTGCCGCACGCTCACCTCGTGGACGGCTCGCCCCTCGCCGCCGCCTCCCGCGGTGTCGGGCAGATACGGCAGGACCAGCCGGTCACCGCGCACGAAGCAGAGGTTGTTGACCGTCACCCGCAGCTGCCGGAGTACCTCGGGGCGCTCCTCCCACCCCGTCACCAGGCCCATCAGCCACTTCCGGTCGGGCCGGGCGGCGCGCCGGTGCCCTTCCCCCAGCCGCACCTTGACCTCGGCCGGGTCGTCGACGAACTCGGCTGCCGCGACACCCGCCATCAGCCCGAAGGGCGTGCAGCGGGTCGCCATCCGCAGCCGGTAGCGGGCCAGCGCCCGCGCCGCGCGCCGCAGCGCGGCCAGGTCCGGCAGCTCGCAGCCGCTCTCGGCGCCGCGGCTCTCGCCATCGCCCCCGGCCCCGGCGATCCGGTCCAGGCTGCGCGCCAGGGACGGGCTCGAGACCGCGACGGCCTCGCGCACCAGCGGATCCGCCGCGAGGCGGCGGATCCGGTCGACCAGTTTTTCCCCGCCCGCCAGGGAACCGTCCGCGGCTATATCGCACGTTTCCCGGGCGCGCCATTCCGGGTGAACCGGCGCCCGCAGCAACGCGGAACCCGGACAGGAGAAAAGGGAATCAGTGCTCATAAGCCCTCTCGGTCTGTGCTCGGTATTTCGGGTCGGGCATCGATCCGTATGAGTGGGGTGCCTTTCCACAGAGAGGAAAGGAACCCCACCACGGTCACTGGGGGCCACCCCCGGCTGCTTGCACTGCGGGCAGGTGAGGCAGGTGCCGCAGAAGGTGGCGCAGGTGTCACCACAGGTGGCCGGGCACGAGAGGCAGGTGCCGCAGAACGTGGCGAACCCCGTGGCGTGAGGGGCGTTGTCCGGGGTCACCTCGGCGGTTTCGCGGATGTCCAGATCGAAGACATCCTCGGCCGTCTCGTTGACGACAGCGGAGATCGGCATGGTCTTTCCCTCCTTTCCGTGTCTCGAATACTGAATTGTCGATGGGGAGCTCCGGCTCGCTTGCGCAAACGTTCCCAGCGTTGCGCCTTCCCATGGGTAACCCAATAGCAGTAAGGCCATTTAACTCATCCGAAGGAAATTCCCGAGAGGAGTGTTTAAATGCAGGTCGCTGGCCTATGCTCTACCTGCTGTGACCTGCGGAAACGTCACCATCGAAAAGCGCCGGGGAATTCCACCGGCGCAGCGCCCCCCGAATTCCCGCTCCCATTTCGGCCGCCCGCGGCCCGCGATGCGTACGGAGGAGCCATCCGCATCGGGGAGAATGGTCGCCATGAGTGCACCTTCCTCCCCCGCCCAGGCCTCCCACCGCGCGGGCTTCGCGTGCTTCGTCGGCCGCCCCAACGCGGGCAAGTCGACCCTGACCAACGCCCTGGTGGGGACGAAGGTGGCGATCACCTCCACGCGGCCGCAGACCACCCGGCACACCGTCCGCGGCATCGTGCACCGCCCCGACGCGCAGCTCGTCCTCGTCGACACCCCGGGACTGCACAAGCCCCGCACGCTGCTCGGCGAGCGGCTCAACGACGTCGTACGGACGACGTGGGCCGAGGTGGACGTCATCGGTTTCTGTCTCCCCGCGGACCAGAAGATCGGCCCGGGCGACCGGTACATCGCCACCGAGCTCGCCGGAATCCGGAAGACCCCCAAGGTCGCGGTCGTCACCAAGACCGACCTGATGGACTCCGACCGGCTCGCCGAGCAGCTCATCGCCGTCGACCGGCTCGGCAAGGAGCTGGGCGTCGAGTGGGCCGAGATCGTGCCTGTGTCGGCCGTAGGCGACAAGCAGGTCGGGCTGCTCGCGGACCTGCTCGTTCCGCTGCTGCCCGAAGGCCCTGCGCTCTACCCGGAGGGCGACCTCACCGACGAGCCCGAGCAGGTCATGGTCGCCGAGCTGATCCGCGAGGCCGCGCTGGAGGGCGTACGGGACGAGCTGCCGCACTCGATCGCGGTCGTCGTCGAGGAGATGCTGCCGCGCGAGGGCCGCCCCGCCGACCGGCCGCTGCTGGACGTCCACGCCAACCTCTACATCGAGCGGCCCAGCCAGAAGGGCATCGTCATCGGCCCGAAGGGCGCCCGCCTGAAGGAGGTCGGAAGCACGTCGCGCAAGCACATCGAAGCCCTGCTCGGGACCCCGGTCTTCCTGGACCTCCACGTGAAGGTCGCCAAGGACTGGCAGCGGGACCCCAAGCAGCTGCGGAGGCTGGGCTTCTGAGCCTCGCCGGCCGGGCTTCTGAGCCCGCCGGCCGGGCCGGAGATCGCTCCGAGCCTACGAGCCCTCCTTCAGCACCCGCGTGATCAGCTTCCGCTGCGGCTCGGTGAGCCGCGGGTCGGAGCAGTAGACGGTGCGGTCGTCGATCGTGATCTGGTAGCTGAAGCCGTCGGGCACACCGACCGGGGGCGTGTCCCGGCCGTCGGCCGCCGCCTGCTCGGCCAGGGCGCGCCACTCCTGGGCGTCGGGCCGTCCCGAGGTGTCCACCTCGGCGTGGCGGTCGATGCCCGCGAACCCTCCAGTGCGCCTCACGTGAATTCGCATGGGTTCATCAGTACCCGCTTAGGCCGGTTACGTCCCAGGGTTCTGCGGCTCCGTCCGCCGCGCCGCCGGTACGCCCACCCGGGACCAGGCCTTCAGCAGCGCCTCCTGCTCCTCGCCCTCGCCGTAGCGGGCCCGCGCGGCGGCGACGGTGAGCCGGGCGAAGTCGGCGAACTCCGCGTCCGCGGCCAGCTCGCCGCCGGTCAGCACGTCGTACCAGATCCGCCCGGCCCGCTCCCAGGCGTGCCCGCCCAGGCTCCGGGCGGCGAGGTAGAAGGCGTGGTTCGGGATGCCCGAGTTGATGTGCACCCCGCCGTTGTCGCTGCTCGTGCGGACGTAGTCGTCCATCGTGGCGGGCTGCGGGTCCTTGCCGAGGACGTCGTCGTCGTACGCCGTCCCCGGGGCCTTCATCGAGCGCAGCGCCACCCCGCTGACGCGCGGGGCGAGCAGCCCGGCGCCGATCAGCCAGTCCGCCTCGCCCGCGGTCTGGCCGAGCGCGTACTGCTTGATCAGCGAGCCGAAGACGTCGGACACGGACTCGTTGAGCGCGCCCGACTGGCCGAAGTACTCGAGATTGGCGGTGTACTGCGTGACGCCGTGGGTCAGCTCGTGGCCGATGACGTCCACCGGAATCGTGAAGTCGAGGAAGACCTCGCCGTCACCGTCCCCGAAGACCATCCGCTCGCCGTCCCAGAAGGCGTTGCCGTAGTCCTCGCCGTAGTGGACGGTCGCGTCCAGCGGCAGCCCCTCGCCGTCGATGGAGTTGCGGGCGAACTCCTTGAGGTAGAGCTCGAAGGTCGCGCCGAGCCCGGCGTAGGCGCGGTTGACGGTCGCGTCCCGCACCGGCTCGTCGCCCTCGCGGCGCACCTCGCGGCCCGGCAGCTCCTCGCGGTGCTCCGCGTCGCAGATGGTCCGCTCAGGCCGGTCGGAGGGGCCGCGCCGGGGGGCTGCGGCGAGTGGGCCCGCGACCGTGGTCAGCCGGCGGCGGGTGCGCTGCGAGGCGTCCCGCTCCAGCGTGCGGCGGGCAGGCCCGGCGAGCGCCGGGTCGCCCGACCTGGCGAGCCGGTCGAGGAGGTGGGGCGGCACGATCGTGCAGAAGACGGGTTGGGTGGCATGCGTGAGATATGCGGTCATGCTGCGCAATGTGGCACATGGTCATGGTCCTGTCACCCATGGCGACGGCAGTTAGTGAAATGGAGTGATTCATCACTCTTCAGCGGTCACCGCCGACACGTCTTGCATACTGAAACGGACTCGGTTCACCCGCGCAGCTCGGTTAGGCTTCTGCGCATCATGCGTTTCGGGCTGCTTCTCCTTAGCTGCCGCGGCGAGGGCCTGTAGTCGTAGGCCGACCCCCTCCCCGCGGAGTCCGGTGTTGCCCACCGCCGCCCCGTCGGCCGTCGAAGCCCATTCGACAGGAGCCCAGCCCACATGACGACCGCCCCGAATTCCGCATCCGCGAATTCCGTAGGCCGCCCCACCCCCATCACGGCAGCCGGTGTCACGCAGAAGCCGTCCGGGATGCCGATCCACAAGTACACGCCGTACGAGGCCGTGGACATCCCCGACCGCACCTGGCCGGACAACCGCATCACCAAGGCCCCCCGCTGGCTGTCCACCGACCTGCGGGACGGCAACCAGGCGCTGATCGACCCGATGTCGCCCGCCCGCAAGCGCGCGATGTTCGACCTCCTGGTGAGGATGGGCTACAAGGAGATCGAGGTCGGCTTCCCCTCCTCCGGCCAGACGGACTTCGATTTCGTCCGCTCGATCATCGAGGAGGGCGCGATTCCGGAGGACGTGACGATCTCCGTCCTCACCCAGGCCCGAGAGGAGCTGATCGAGCGCACGGTGGAGTCGCTGCGGGGCGCTCACCGGGCCACGGTCCACCTCTACAACGCGACCGCTCCGGTCTTCCGCCGGGTCGTCTTCCGCGGTACCCGCGAGCAGGTCAAGGCCATCGCCATCGACGGCACCCGGCTGGTGACGGAGTACGCGGAGAAGCTGCTGGACGACCGGACGGCCTTCGGCTACCAGTACAGCCCGGAGATCTTCACGGACACCGAGCTGGACTTCGCGCTGGAGGTCTGCGAGGGCGTCATGGACGTCTGGCAGCCCGAGGACGGCCGCGAGATCATCCTCAACCTGCCCGCCACCGTGGAGCGTTCGACGCCGAGCACGCACGCCGACCGCTTCGAGTGGATGTCGCGGAACCTGTCGCGGCGCGAGCACGTCTGCCTGTCCGTGCACCCGCACAACGACCGCGGTACGGCCGTGGCCGCCGCCGAGCTGGCCATCATGGCGGGCGCGGACCGCATCGAGGGCTGCCTGTTCGGGCAGGGCGAGCGGACCGGCAACGTCGACCTGGTGACGCTGGGCATGAACCTCTTCTCCCAGGGCGTCGACCCGCAGATCGACTTCTCGCAGATCGACGAGATCCGCCGTACTGCCGAGTACTGCAACCAGATGACCATCCACCCGCGCCACCCCTACGCGGGCGACCTGGTCTACACCTCCTTCTCCGGCTCCCACCAGGACGCCATCAAGAAGGGCTTCGAGTCGATGGAGGCCGACGCGGCGGAGCAGGGCAAGACGGTCGACGACATCGAGTGGGCCGTGCCGTACCTGCCGATCGACCCCAAGGACGTCGGCCGGTCGTACGAGGCGGTCATTCGCGTCAACTCCCAGTCCGGCAAGGGCGGTATCGCGTACGTCCTGAAGAACGACCACAAGCTGGACCTGCCGCGCCGGATGCAGATCGAGTTCTCGAAGATCATCCAGGCGAAGACCGACGCCGAGGGCGGCGAGGTCACGCCGAAGGACATCTGGGACGTCTTCCAGGACGAGTACCTGCCGAATCCGGACAACCCGTGGGGCCGCATCCAGCTGCGGGCCGGGCAGACCACGACCGACAAGGACGGCACGGACACGCTGACCGTCGAGGCCGTGGTGGACGGGCAGGACACGGTCCTGGCCGGCACCGGCAATGGTCCGATCTCGGCGTTCTTCGAGGCGCTGGCGGCGATCGGCGTCGACGCCCGGCTGCTGGACTACCAGGAGCACACGATGAGCGAGGGGGCCAGCGCCCGCGCCGCCGCGTACATCGAGTGCGCCATCGACGGCAAGGTCCTGTGGGGCATCGGCATCGATCCCAACACGACCCGCGCCTCCCTGAAGGCGGTCGTCTCGGCGGTCAACCGAGCCGCTCGCGCCTGACGGGGTCCGCCGGCCGTCCCGCCGCGGCCGCGTGCCCGACTCGTTTTTTCAGCCCCTGCCCGCCCGGGTGCAAAACGCCCAGGCGGGCAGGGGTTGTGCAATTGCGGGCCCGGGTCCGGGGCCGTTTCCCTCGGCAGGGGGTGCTGACGGCACATCATCGATGTGGTTAACATCACCTCCAACACGGCGCCGTTGCCGAAGAGTCACCGAGCAGCAGCGGACCGTGTCGGGACGAGTCGGGAAACTCTTGGGCCTACGCGCCGGAGGTGCGCTATGCAGCGCGTGTGGGGAGTGCGCACGACCTGGCGCACGGTCGGAGACGGCGAGTTCTTCTGCCCCGACTGCGGGGGCGACCGCAACTACCGCCGCCGCACCGGCCGTCGCCGCCTCGCCGTGCTCGGACTCCCGCTCCTCCCGCGCGGATCCGCGGCCCCGGTCGTCGAATGCTCCTGCTGCCGCGGCCGCTTCGGCGCCGACGTGCTCGACCACCCGACCACCCACCGCTTCTCCGGGATGCTCCGGGACGCCGTGCACACCGTGGCCCTCGCCGTCCTCGCGGCGGGCGGCGCGCAGGACCGCTCGGTCCGCGAGGCCGCGGTCGGCGCGGTGCGCGGCGCCGGGTTCGAGGACTGTACGGGCGAGCAGCTGCTCGCGCTCGTCGAAGCGCTGGCAGCCGACACCGGGCGCCTGCCGTGCCGCTTCGAGGACGGCGTGAAGGGCGGCACCGCGCTCACCATCGAACTCCATGAGTCCCTCGAGCCCCTGGCCCCGCACCTCGCACCCGCCGGGCGCGAGGGCATTCTGCTGCAGGGCGCCCGGATCGCCCTCGCCGACGGGCCGTACAGCCCGGCCGAGCGGGAGGCCCTGGCGGCCCTCGGCCGCGCCCTCCTCATCGGTCCGGAGGACACCGACCGCCTGCTGGCAGCCGCGGCCCGCACGCCGTCGTAGGCCCGTCCCGGAGTCGTACGGGCCTGTGGCGTACGGAGGGACCCGGGTTCGCCCCCGACGGCCCGAGCCGCCCCTTCCGTACGGGACAATGGCCGCATGAGTCTGTTCCGCGACGACGGCATCGTGCTGCGCACCCAGAAGCTGGGGGAGGCGGACCGGATCATCACGCTGCTCACCCGCGGTCATGGGCGCGTACGGGCCGTGGCGCGCGGCGTGCGCCGGACCAAGTCGAAGTTCGGGGCGCGGCTCGAGCCGTTCTCCCACGTCGACGTGCAGTTCTTCGCGCGCGGCAGCGAACTCGTCGGCCGCGGGCTGCCGCTGTGCACGCAGAGCGAGACCATCGCTCCGTACGGTGGCGGCATCGTCAGCGACTACGCCCGCTACACCGCGGGCACCGCCATGCTCGAGACCGCCGAGCGGTTCACCGACCATGAGGGCGAGCCCGCCGTACAGCAGTACCTGCTGCTGGTCGGGGCGCTGCGCACACTCGCCGCCGGCGAGCACGCCCCGCATCTCGTCCTCGACGCCTTCCTCCTGCGCTCCCTCGCCGTCAACGGCTACGCGCCGAGCTTCGACGCCTGCGCGCGCTGCGGCATGCCGGGCCCCAACCGGTTCTTCTCGGTCGCCGCGGGCGGAGTGGTCTGCGCGGAGTGCCGGGTGCCGGGAAGCGTCGTACCCTCGGCTGAGTCGCTGACGCTGCTCGGTGCGCTGCTGACCGGCGACTGGGAGACGGCGGACGCGTGCGAGGCGCGGCACGTACGGGAGGGCAGCGGGCTCGTGGCGGCGTACCTCCACTGGCACTTGGAGCGCGGCCTGCGCTCGCTCCGGTATGTCGAGAAGTAGAAGCGCAGGGCCGATGACATGGGAGACGTGAACCGCATGGCACGACGCGGGATTCTGGGCCGTACCCGCCGCGAATACCTGGCACCCGAGCCGCACCCCTCCGGTGCGCGCCCACCGAAGATCCCGGGCGAGCTGGTCCCGAACCATGTGGCGATCGTCATGGACGGCAACGGCCGCTGGGCGAAGGAGCGCGGCCTGCCGCGCACGGAGGGCCACAAGGTGGGAGAGGGCGTCGTCCTCGACGTCCTCAAGGGCTGCCTGGAGCTCGGCGTCAAGAACCTTTCCCTGTACGCCTTCTCGACCGAGAACTGGAAGCGCTCGCCGGACGAGGTGCGCTTCCTGATGAACTTCAACCGGGACGTCATCCGGCGGCGCCGCGACGAGATGGACGCGCTGGGCATCCGTATCCGCTGGGTGGGCCGGATGCCGAAGCTGTGGAAGTCGGTCGTCCAGGAGCTCCAGGTCGCGCAGGAGCAGACCACGGGCAACGACGCGATGACGCTGTACTTCTGCGTCAACTACGGCGGGCGCGCGGAGATCGCGGACGCGGCGGCCAAGCTCGCGGCCGACGTGAAGTCCGGCAAGCTCGACCCCTCGAAGGTCACCGAGAAGACCTTCGCCAAGTACCTGTACTACCCGGACATGCCGGACGTGGACCTCTTCCTGCGCCCGAGCGGCGAGCAGCGCACGTCCAACTACCTGATCTGGCAGAGCTCGTACGCCGAGATGGTCTTCCAGGACGTGCTGTGGCCGGATTTCGACCGGCGCGACCTGTGGCGGGCGTGCCTGGAGTACGCGTCGCGGGACCGCCGCTTCGGCGGCGCACTGCCGAACGAGACCGACGCATCCCAGGGCAGCATGTCCTGACGGGAAATCCGCGCACGGCGACGGACCTCCCGGAGCGGGGACCCGCGCTCAGGGGCAGCGAGGGTGCTGCGTCACCTGCCCGGTTCGGTCGCCGGAGGCCGGCCCGCCGACGGCCACGAGGCCGCGGGCGGCACGACCGGCAAAACGTCCGCGCCGGCGGTGTCGTCCCAGAGGGCGGTGGCCGGGGGAGGAGCAGGTGCGGGCGCCGTCTGGCAGGTGAACCCCAGGCGCTTCATGGCCCGGGTCACCTCGAAGGCGGTGAAGTCGCGGCGGTCCTGGCGGGTGACCAGCGCCCCGACCTGCTTGACCGGGTAGACGGTGCGACCGATACGGACGGAGGCACCGGTGATCGGCTCGGGCCTCACGCCGCGCATCGTCTGCTCCACCTCGCTCGCGGTCAGATCGAAGGGGTAGCCGGCGATGATGCAGCGCATGGTGCCTCAGCTAGGGGGAGGGGGGAGTACGTCGGGCGTACGTCGGTCCGCTCAGCGTCCCACAGTCCTGCCCGGGCGGGAAGCAAATGGGGCCATCCGGAATATCCCCACCCCGCGAAGAAGTGTGCTACCTTGTTGTTAGTTGCAGTTTTGGTACCCATGAAACTTTGTGTGCGCCTGACGGGATGTGACCTTCAGGCGCATTTTGTTTTTCCGATCTCATCGGATGGGGACATACGGCGACGTGGAATCCGCACAGGGCGGGTTCCGGTACTGCTTCCCCTATGAAGGAGATTTCATATGGCCACCGGCACCGTCAAGTGGTTCAACGCGGAAAAGGGCTTCGGCTTCATCGAGCAGGACGGCGGCGGCGCCGACGTCTTCGTCCACTACTCGAACATCGCCACCCAGGGCTTCCGCGAGCTCCAGGAAGGCCAGAAGGTGAACTTCGACGTCACGCAGGGCCAGAAGGGCCCGCAGGCGGAGAACGTCGTTCCTGCCTGAGGCCTGGACGCGCCACACAGCAAGGGCCCGCACCTGATGGGTGCGGGCCCTCGCCCGTGCCATGGCGGCTTTTGCTGAAACCCCGAGGCACCTTTCGCTGAGGTGCCACGCATTCCCATCTCCCGGCCCGTTCCCGCGATTCTCCGACCGGCTCCCAGGCCGCGGATTTCCTGCCCGGTACGCGCCGTCGTCCCGAGGAAGGTTCCTTCCCTTTGAATCGTCGTGCCCGCACCACCCGCCACGCCCGTTCGCAATCCCCTGCACCCGCTCGTGGCCGCGGGGCCGCTCCCGCTCAGAGTGATTTCGCTCTGCCGACCGGAACCACCCCGGCGCTGCCCGCGGCCGGCTCCTTCGCCGAACTGGACATGGATCCGGCCCTGGTGGCCGAGCTCACCCGGCAAGGCGTGACCGTGCCGTTCCCGATCCAGGCCGCGACCCTGCCGAACGCGCTCGCCGGCCGGGACGTACTGGGCCGCGGACGCACCGGCTCCGGCAAGACACTGGCCTTCGGGCTAGCGCTTCTCGCTCGTACGGCGGGAGGCCGCGCGCAGACCCGCCGGCCGCTCGCCCTGGTCCTGGTTCCCACCCGGGAGCTGGCCCAGCAGGTCACCCAGGCGCTCGACCCGTACGCCCGATCGCTGCGGATCCGGATGGCCACCGTGGTCGGCGGCCTGTCGATCGGCCGTCAGGCGGGGGAGCTCCGCACGGGCTCCGAGGTCGTCGTGGCCACTCCCGGCCGGCTGAAGGACCTCATCGAGCGCGGCGACTGCAGCCTGGACCAGGTGCGCATCACGGTGCTCGACGAGGCCGACCAGATGGCCGACATGGGCTTCATGCCGCAGGTCACCGCCCTGCTCCGGCAGGTGCCCGCCGACGGCCAGCGGATGCTCTTCTCCGCGACCCTCGACCGGAACGTCGATGCGCTGGTGCGCCGCTTCCTGACGGACCCGGTCGTCCACTCGGTCGACCCGTCCGCCGCCACCGTGAGCACGATGGAGCACCACGTTCTGCACATCGCGGACGAGGACAAGCAGGCCACCGTCACCCGGATCGCCGCCCGCGACGGCCGAGTGATCATGTTCCTGGACACCAAGCACGCCGCCGACCGGCTCGTCCGGCGGCTGCTGGCCAGCGGCGTACGGGCAGCGGCGCTGCACGGCGGCAAGTCCCAGTCCCGGCGCACCCGTACCCTCGACCAGTTCAAGGAGGGGCACGTCACAGCCCTGGTCGCCACTAACGTGGCCGCCCGGGGCATCCATGTGGACGACCTCGACCTCGTGGTCAACATAGACCCGCCCGGCGACCACAAGGACTATCTCCACCGCGGCGGCCGTACGGCCCGCGCCGGTGAGTCCGGCAGGGTCGTCACCCTGGTCCTGCCGCACCAGCGACGTGACATGACCCGGCTCATGGCCGACGCCGGGATCACTCCTCAGGTCGTACGGGTGCACTCCGGTGACACGGAGCTCACCGACATCACGGGCGCCAGGACTCCGTCCGGCGTCGCGGTCACCATCACGGCTCCGGTGGTCGAGCAGCCCCGCCGGACCGGCGACGGCGGCAACCGCAGGCGCCGCCCGTCCCGGGCGCGCCGCTCCTCATCGGTGGTGGCACGGCAGGCCGGTTCCCCGGCACGCAGAAGGTCGCGCTAGGACTGCGCGCGGCGAAGGTCGCGCTAGGCCTGCGCGGCCTTCGCCGCGCAGGTTCCGCACGTCCCGAAGATCTCGATCGTGTGGGCGACGTCCACGAAGCCGTTGTCCGCCGCGATCTGGTCGGCCCACTTCTCCACGGCCGGGCCCTCCACCTCGACCGCCTTGCCGCACCCGCGGCACACCAGATGGTGGTGGTGGTCGTCGGTGCTGCAGCGGCGGTAGACGGCCTCGCCCTCGCTGGTGCGCAGGACGTCGACCTCGCCGGCGTCCGCGAGCGACTGGAGGGTGCGGTAGACGGTGGTCAGACCGACCGAGTCGCCGCGGTGCTTGAGCATGTCGTGCAGCTCCTGGGCACTGCGGAACTCGTTCACCTCGTCGAGGGCGGCCGCCACTGCGGCGCGCTGCCTGGTCGACCTGCCGCGCACTGGGGCTGTGCTCATCCCACTGCTCCCCGCGGTAGCCACCGTTGCCTCCTCTGCTCGCCGTCCGCACCTACGGCTGGCCATTGTGCCAGTTCGCGGGTGCGGCAAAGAGCTACACCTTGACGTCGTCCCCCGAGGGGCCCGCGCCCGGTACCTCAAGGGTGCACTGTTCCTCGAAGGCCGCCGCGGCCCTGCGCGCACGTTTCCTGGCCAGCGGCGCCACGAGCGCGGTGATCACCGCGAATACGGCGATGGCCAGCACCACGATGCTCGCCCCGGGTGGCACGTCCACGTAGAAGGAGTAGACGGTCCCGGTCAGGCTGACGCCGACGCCGATGCCGACCGCGGCCGCGAGCGTCATCGCGAAGCCGCGGGTGGCCTGCTGGGCGGCGGCGACCGGCACCACCATCAGCGCGCTGACGAGCAGCAGGCCGACGACCCGCATGGCCACGGTGACCGTGACGGCGGCGGTGACGGCGAGCAGCAGGTTCAGCAGCCGTACGGGCAGCCCGGTGACCCGCGCGAACTCCTCGTCCTGGCAGACGGCGAACAGCTGCCGCCGCAGTCCCAGCGTGATGGCGATCACGAAGGCGGCCAGCGCGCAGATCGCCCAGATGTCCGAGCTCGACACCGTGGTGATCGAGCCCCAGAGATACGTGGTGAGGTTGGCGTTGGAGCCGTTCGGCGCGAGGTTGATCAGCAGGACGCCGCCCGCCATGCCGCCGTAGAAGAGCATGGCCAGCGCCAGGTCGCCGCGCGCCTTGCCGTACCAGCGGATCAGCTCCATCAGCACCGAGCCGACCACGGTGACCGCGATGGCCGCCCAGATCGGGTTGGTCCCGGTCAGGAAGCCGAGCGCGACACCGGTCAGCGCCACGTGCCCGATTCCGTCGCCCATGATCGCCTGGCGGCGCTGGACGAGGTAGATGCCGACGGCGGGCGCGGTGATGCCGACGAGGACGGCGGCGAGCAGCGCCCGCTGCATGAAGTCGTAGCTGAGGATGTCCATCAGGTCAGCAACCCCGTCCGGATCGATTCGGCCGTCTCGCCCGCGTGCGGGTGGACGTGGTCGTGGCCGGGCAGCGCGTGCTGGCCCAACGCCTGGGGCGGTGGCCCGTCGTGGACCACGCAGCCGTCGCGCAGCACCACCGCGCGGTCGATGAGCGGCTCCAGCGGGCCGAGTTCGTGCAGCACGAGCAGCACCGTGGCACCCGCGGAGACCTGTTCGCGCAGGGTGTCCGCGAGCACCTGCTGGCTCTCGTGGTCCACCCCCGCCATCGGCTCGTCCAGGATCAGCAGCTCGGGCCCGGTGGCGAGCGCGCGGGCTATGAGCACCCGCTGGTGCTGGCCGCCGGAGAGGTTGTTGACCGAGTCCTTGGCCCGGTCCGCCATCCCGACCAGCTCCAGCGCCCGCTGCACCGCCTCCTTGTCGGCCTTGCGCTGCCGCCCCAGCTTCGTACGGGCAAGCCGGCCCGCCGCCACGACCTCGCGGACGGTCGCGGGCACGCCGCTCGCGGCGGTGGTGCGCTGCGGTACGTACCCGATGCGGGCCCAGTCGCGGAAGCGGCTCCGCGGGGTGCCGAACAACTCCAACTCGCCTCCGGTGAGCGGAATCTGGCCGACGATGGCCCGTACGGCCGTGGACTTGCCGGAGCCGTTGGCGCCGAGCAGCGCGACGACCTCGCCGTGCCCCACGGTCAGGTCGATCCCGCGCAGGACGGGCCGCGAGCCGAGCGAGGCGCTGGCCTTGCCGAGGGATATGACCGGCTGCTCCATGTGCGGTGCCTCCGTTGCCGTCACTTGGCCCCGAGGGCCTTCTGCAGGTTCTTCAGGTTCGCCTGCATGACCTCGAGGTAGTCGTCGCCCTGGGACTTGTCGGTGATGCCCTCGAGCGGGTCGAGCACATCGGTCTTGAGGCCGGTCTCGCTCGCCAAGGTCCTGGCGGTCTTGGGACTGGCGATCGTCTCGAAGAACACGGTGGTGACCTTGTCCTTCTCGGCGATCGTCTGCAGCTCGCGCATCCGGGCCGGGCTGGGATCGGACTCCGGGTCCGAGATGCCGACGATGCCCTCCTGGTCCAGGCCGTAGCGCTCGGCGAGGTAACCGAAGGCGGCGTGGGTGGTGATGAAGGTGTCGGTGGAGCGGCTCTTCAGGCCGTCCTCGTACTCCTTGTTCAGCCCGTCCAGCTTGCCGACCAGGGCCTCGGTGTTCTTCTTGTAGTCGTCGGCGTGGTCCGGGTCGGCCTTCTCCAGGGCCTTGCCCACGCCCTCGGCGATCTCGGCGTACTTGACCGGGTCCAGCCAGACGTGCACGTCGGCGCCGGCGTCCTCCGCGCCGTGCTCGTCGCCCTCTTCCTCGTGGCCGTGCTCTCCGCCGTGTTCCTCGCCGTGGTCGTGGCCGACCTCGGTCCCGTGGTCCCCGAGCTTGGTGAGGGTCGTGGCGTCGACGGTGTTCTTCACGCCGGACTGCTCGACGGCCTCGTCCACGGCGGGCTGCAGGCCCTTGAGGTAGAGGATCATTCCGGCTTCGCCGAGCTCGGCGGTCTGCTGCGGGCTGAGCTCGAGGTCGTGCGGCTCGATGCCCGGCTCGGTGAGGTCGGATACGGAGACGTGGTCGCCGCCGATCTCCTTCGCGAGGTACTCCATGGGGTAGAACGACGCCACCACGGTGAGCTTGCCGCCGTTGCCACCGCCTCCCGAACCGGAGCCGGAGCAAGCGGACAGGGAGGTGAGGCCGAGCGTGACGGCCCCGGCGACGGCGGCGGTGGGTATGAGGCGACGGCGTACGTTCATGACACTCATTTTCAACAAAATTGGAAACGATTGTCAACAACGTCTCTGTGGGGCCTCAAACGCTTACCGATTTGATCCGAGGGGTGCGGCCGCCGGTAATCTGAGGTATTCGCTGGGCCGGATCCCGGCGGAACCCACCATCACCGCCTTCGTCGTCATGAAGAGAGCACCGTGGCCGCCGACAAGATCGACACCATCGTCAGCCTGAGCAAGCGCCGTGGCTTCGTCTACCCGTGCAGCGAGATCTACGGCGGCCAGCGCGCCGCCTGGGACTACGGGCCGCTCGGCGTCGAGCTCAAGGAGAACATCAAGCGCCAGTGGTGGCGCGCCATGGTCACCTCGCGCGACGACGTGGTCGGTATCGACTCGTCCGTGATCCTGGCCCGCGAGGTCTGGGAGGCGTCCGGCCATGTCGCGACGTTCACCGACCCGCTCACCGAGTGCACCTCCTGTCACAAGCGGTTCCGCTCGGACCACCTGGAGGAGGCGTACGAGGCCAAGCACGGCCACATGCCGGCCAACGGCCTCAACGACGTCAACTGCCCGCACTGCGGCAACAAGGGCGCCTTCACCGAGCCCAAGCAGTTCTCGGGTCTGCTCGCGACCCATCTCGGCCCGACCCAGGACTCCGGCTCCGTCGCGTACCTGCGCCCCGAGACCGCGCAGGGCATCTTCACCAACTTCGCGGCGGTGCAGCAGACCTCGCGCAAGAAGCCGCCGTTCGGCATCGCGCAGATGGGCAAGTCGTTCCGCAACGAGATCACGCCGGGCAACTTCATCTTCCGCACGCGCGAGTTCGAGCAGATGGAGATGGAGTTCTTCGTCAAGCCGGGCGAGGACGAGAAGTGGCACGAGTACTGGATGCAGGAGCGCTGGAACTGGTACCGGGACCTGGGTCTCCAGGAGGCCAACATCCGGTGGTACGAGCACCCGAAGGAGAAGCTCTCCCACTACTCGAAGCGCACCGCTGACATCGAGTACCGCTTCAACTTCGGCGGCACCGAGTTCTCCGAGCTCGAGGGCGTCGCGAACCGCACGGACTTCGACCTCTCCGCGCACTCCAAGGCCTCCGGCCAGGACCTGTCGTACTTCGACCAGGAGGCGGGGGAGCGCTGGACGCCGTACGTCATCGAGCCGGCGGCCGGTGTCAACCGTGCGATGCTCGCCTTCATGCTCGACGCGTACACCGAGGACGAGGCGCCGAACGCCAAGGGCGTGATGGAGAAGCGCACCGTCATGCGGCTGGACGCCCGGCTGGCGCCGGTCAAGGTCGCGGTGCTGCCGCTGTCCCGCAACCCGCAGCTGTCGCCGAAGGCGAAGGGGCTGGCGGCGGACCTGCGCAAGCACTGGAACATCGAGTTCGACGACGCGGGCGCGATCGGCCGCCGCTACCGCAGGCAGGACGAGATCGGCACGCCGTTCTGCGTCACCGTCGACTTCGACACGCTCGACGACAACGCGGTGACGGTGCGCGAGCGCGACACGATGAAGCAGGAGCGGGTCTCGCTCGACCAGGTCCAGGCGTACCTGGGGGCGCGCCTGCTCGGCTGCTGAGCCGCGAAGCCGCCTCCGGCGCGGTGAGCTAACGTGCCGGGGTCCCGCAAGGGACCCCGGCACCGTGGTGTGGGCATGCGTTCCGCGGGGGCGGAACGGGTGGGCACAACGGGGCCACCGGCGTGCAGCCGCGCACGAAACGGGAATCCCCGGCGGCGGGTGGCGCGTCGTTGCCGGGTGCGGGCCGTGGTGTGCCTACCCTCCCCCATAGCCTGAACGGCATGGAGGCACCCCCATCGCCCCGCGGAACGAATGCCCACACCACGGGATCGTGCTGCGGCCGGTCAGGCCATGAGGCCGCGGAGTACGAGCGCGCGTACGGCGGCGAAGGCCGTGGTGATGTCCGGCGACGACCACTCCGGGGCGTAAGCCGGGTCGTGGAAGCGGTTCGTGGCGTCGAAGACCGCGCGGGCCGCGGTGGCGTAGTCGCCGTCGGGGGCTTTGAACACCCCCTGCTCGTGCCCGTCCTGGAGGATTTGCGCCAGCTGACCGACCAGGTCGGCGACGTGCCGCTCGACCACCCCGCCGCTCTCGCCGATCAACGCCATGTAGGTGGCGAAGAGTTCGGGGTCGTCACTCGCCTTGTGGCGCTTGGCTTCGAAGAGTTCCGACAGCCACCGCTCGAGCCGCTCCGGAGCCGGGCCCGGCCCGGCCGCGATCGCGGCCAGTGCCTCTGACGTACGGCTGAGCCAGCGCTCCGTGACGGCCTCCCGCAGCGCGGCCTTGCTCGGGAAGTGGCGGTAGACGCTGCCGTGGCTGACCCCCAGCGCCCGCGCGACGTCCACCACCGTGGCCTTGGCCGGGCCGAAGCGGCGGAGCACCTCCTCGGTGGCTTCGAGGATGCGGTCCGGGGTCAGGGTCTCGGGCGGCATCTGCTCCCTGCGGCCTCTCTCGTCGTCATGCCGGGGTTGTCCCGCTACGTCTTCTTCTCGCTGTCGAGGTGTGCCATCTGGGCCGCAGGGTAGCGCTCGCCCGCCGCCGCCCCGGCCGGGACGGCGGCCTCGATCGCTGCCAGGTCGTCCGCGCCGAGGGTGACGTCCAGCGCGCCGAGCGCCTCGGTCAGCCGGTCGCGGCGGCGCGCGCCGACGAGCGGGACGATGTCCTCGCCCTGCGCGAGCACCCAGGCGATGGCGGTCTGGGCGACCGTAGCACCCCTGCTTTCCGCGACCTTGCGGAGCGCCTCGACCAGGTCCAGGTTGCGGTCGAGGTTGTCGCCGCTGAACCGCGGGCTCATGCCGCGGAAGTCGTTCGCGGCCAGCTGCCGGTCCCGGCTCCAGTGCCCGCTGATCAGGCCGCGCGAGAGCACGCCGTACGCGGTGACGCCGATGCCCAGCTCGCGGCAGGTGGGGAGGATGGTGTCCTCGCTGCCGCGGGAGATCAGCGCGTACTCGATCTGGAGGTCGGAGATCGGGGCGACGGAGGACGCGCGGCGGATGGTGTCCGCACCCGCCTCGGACAGGCCGACGTGGCGCACCCAACCGGCCTCCACCGCCTCCGCGGTGGCGCCGACCGTTTCCTCGATCGGCACGTCGGGGTCGACCCGGGCGATCCGGTAGACGTCGATGTGGTCGGTGCCCAGGCGCCGGAGCGAGTAGGCGAGGAAGTTTTCACAGCCGCCGGGCGGCCGTCGAAGCCGGTCCAGCCGCCTTCAGGGTCGCGCAGAGAGCCGAACTTCACGCTGATGACGGCCTGGTCGCGGGCCTGGGAGCTGGTCCGCAGGGCGTCGCGGATCAGCAGCTCGTTGTCGCCCATGCCGTAGAAGTCGCCGGTGTCGAGAAGCGTGATGGACGTAGGGATGGGCGGTACGCCTCCAACGTGACACATGGAATGACAGATTTCAATATCTGTCATTCCATGCTTGTTCCGTAACGCGGCCGCAGCCCGTCACACCACCGACGTCACGTCACCGCGCGCGGCAGCCGCAGGCTCATCAGCGTGGTCAGCAGCACCGCCCCCAGCTGTACGGTCAGCGTGATCGCCAGCGCATCGCGCATCCCCATCGACCCGGCCAGCGACAGGAACAGCGAGCCGAGCGTCGCCACGCCCAGCGCCAGGCTGGCCTGCTGGGTGGTCACCAGGACCCCGCTGCCGACCCCCGCCCGTACGCCCGGCACGTCCGCCAGCACGATCCGGAACAGCACCGGCAGTTGGAGCCCCTGGCCGAAGCCCGCAACGGCCATCCCCGGCAGCAGCTGCCAGAAGCCGAGTTCCGGCCAGCTCCGCAGCGCCGCCGCGACGAGCAGGGCCAGGCCCGTCGCCTGCAGCAGCCCGCCCGCGGTCACGACCCGGCTGCCGTACCGGCCCACCAGGCGCGGTCCCATCAGCGAGGCGACGAAGAACGCCACCGCCATCGGCACCAGCGAGACCCCGGCCTCCACGGGACCGTGCCGCAGCCCCTGCTGAAGCGCGACCGCCATGACGAACATGAAGCCGCCGAAGCCGATGGCGACCGGCATGAGGACCCCGAGACCGCGCCGCAGACCCGGCAGTGCGAACAGGCTCGGCGGCACCAGCGGCGTACGCCCCAGCCGGTCGGCCCGCCGCTCCACCGCCCAGAACGCGCCCGCGGCGAACGGGAACACGGCCAGCGAGACCCCCGTCCACACCGGCCAGCCCGCCGCGCGGCCCTCCGTCAGCGGCATCAGCAGGGTCACCAGCGCGACCGCCAGCAGGACCGTGCCGGGACCGTCGACCGGCGCGGGCCGGTCCGAGCGGGTCTCGGGGACCGTACGGGCGGCCAGCACCAGACCGATCAGCGCCACCGGCACGTTGACCAGGAAGATCGACCGCCAGCCGGTGCCTGCTATGTCGGCGGACACCAGCACGCCGCCCAGGATCTGCCCCGCGACCATCGACAGGCCGGCCGTCGCGCCGTAGAGGCTGAGCGCCCTGGCCCGGCGCCGGCCGGCCGTGGTGGCGTGGATCGTGGCGAGTACCTGAGGCAGCATCAGCGCGGCTGACGCGCCCTGGGCCACCCGGGCCACCACCAGCGTCCCGGCGTCCGGCGCGAGGCCGCACGCCAGTGAGGTCAGCCCGAAGGCCGCCATGCCGGTGAGGAAGAGCCTGCGGCGGCCGAACATGTCGCCCAGGCGGCCGCCCACCACCAGCAGGACGGCGTACGCCACGCCGTAGCCCGCGACTACCAGCTCCAACAGGGCGGGTCCCGCGGAGAGTTCGCGGTCGATGGACGGCAGGGCGACATTGACGATGAAGAAGTCGATCAGAGGGAGGGACGCTCCCAGCAGGATCGTGATCAGCCCGAGCGGGCTGAGCGCGGCCGCCGGATCGCCGGCTCCGCGGGCGGGCCCGGGAGCGGCTCCGGGTCCTGTCTCGTCCACCGGGTCCCCGAGCCGGCGGACGCGCGGGTGGATCTCGGCGCGCGACGGCGACCCGGTCACCGGCGGCGGGGGCGTGTACGGGGTTCCTGTCGTTGATTCGGTCACGTCCCCGACGATGCGCCTCCGCTGAGACGGGTACCAGAGTGCCCTTATCCTGGTACTGGAAATACCTGGAAACTGGCTGAGGACTCGCTCATGCTGGACGCATGAGCACCGCCACGGAGCCTTCCGCCGACCGAACCCCCGCCGCCTGGGCCGTCGAAGCCGTCGAGGCGGCCCCCGGCGCCGATACCGTGCGGCGCAGCGAGCTGGCCGCCTTCCTCCGCAGCCGCCGCGAGCGGATCTCCCCCGAGCAGGTCGGCCTGCCCCGGGGCCCCCGCCGCCGCACGCCCGGACTGCGGCGCGAGGAGGTCGCGCACCTGTCCGCGGTCGGCGTCACCTGGTACACCTGGCTCGAACAGGCCCGGGACATCCATGTATCAGCCCAGGTCCTCGATGCGCTCGCCCGTGCCCTGCAGCTCGACCCGAGCGAGCGCAGCCACCTCTTCGCTCTCGCCGGGGCCGCCGACCCCGACCCCGGCACCGAGTGCTCGGGCATCTCGCCGTCGCTGCGCCAGATACTCGAGCAGCTCGAGCCCTACCCGGCGTGCGTGCAGAACAGCCGGTACGACATCCGCGCGTACAACCGCACCTACGGCCGTCTGCTCTGTGACCTCGACAGCCTCCCCTACCAGGACCGCAACAGCATGTGGCTGGCCTTCACCCATCCCCAGTGGCAGGCCGCCCTCGTCGACCGCGAGGAGACGATCCGCCTGATGGCGGCCAAGTTCCGCGCTGCCATGGCCGAGCACATCGCGGAGCCGGCCTGGAAGGCGCTGCTCAAGCGGCTGCAGCAGGCCTCGCCCGAGTTCCGGGAGATCTGGGAGCGCCATGAGGTGCTGAGCGGCGTGACCAGCCGGACCAAGCGGTTCCGCAACGCTGACGTCGGCCTGCTCCACCTTCAGCACACCGACCTCTGGCTCGGGCCCCGGCACGGCCCGCGCGTGGTGGCGTACGTCCCCGCCGACGCCGAGACCGGCGAGCGGCTCGAGAAGCTTCACGCCCTCGCGCTCGCCGACTCCTGATCAGCGGCTTCCGTGTCCAGCCGGGCGGCGGTGCGGTGTGCCGTACGGGCCGCCCAGTCGCCCGTCGTGGCGGCCCCGACGAGCAGGATCGACAGTCCGCAGCCGGCGATGATCCACCACGCGGGGCGGCTCGCGGCCGTGAACCCCTCGACGTCCGCGGCACCGCGTACTCCCGCCGCCAGCACCGCCCCGATCACCGCGACGCCGAGCGTTTGCCCGACCTGCCGGCTCGTGGAGGCCACGGCGGCGGCCACGCCCGCCTGCGAGCGCGGCATGCCGGAGACGGCGGTGTTGGTGATCGGCGCGTTGACCAGGCCGAAGCCGACGCCGAAGAGCACATAGCCGGTGAAGAGCAGCGACACCGACGCCTCGGCCTCGAAGCCCGCGAACAGCACCCCGCTGGCCGCCATCGACACCCCGGCGAGCAGCAGTGGCAGCCGCGGCCCGCGGCTGCCGACCAGCCGGCCCGACAGCGGCGCGAAGACGAAGGTCATCGCCGCCATCGGCAGCATCCAGGCCCCGGCGTCCAGCGCCGACAGGCCGCGCACCTCCTGCAGATACAGGGTGTTGACGAACAGGAAGCCGCCCAGCGCGGCGAACGCGCTCACCGCGATCACCGTGGCGCCGGTGAACGGTGCGCTGCCGAAGAAGCGCAGATCGATCAGCGGCTCCGCACGCAGCGGCTCGTACAGCACGAGCGCCAGCAGCGCCGCCGCGGCCACCCCTGCGCAGGACAGGATCAGCGGCGAGGCCGGGCCCGCGACCGGGGCCTCGATGATCGCGTATGTCAGGGAGCCCAGCAGGGCGATGACGAGCAGCTGGCCGACCGGGTCCACGCGGCGCGGCTTCGGGGCGCGAGACTCGGGCACGTAGCGGGCGGTGAGGAGCAGCGCCGCGAGCCCCACCGGCAGATTGAGCCAGAAGATCGACCGCCAGCCGA
Organism: Streptomyces sp. 8N616; assembly: GCF_052246385.1. NCBI lineage: Bacteria > Bacillati > Actinomycetota > Actinomycetes > Kitasatosporales > Streptomycetaceae > Streptomyces > Streptomyces sp. 8N616. Next base: position 31,439 of record NZ_JBQQBY010000037.1, read on the forward strand.
CCGCGTCCACCAGCACCCCGCCGACCAGCGGCCCCGCCGCCATGCTGATCCCGACCACCCCGCCCCACACGCCGATCGCGCGGGCCCGCTCCCTCGGATCCGTGAAGACGTTGGCGACGATCGACAGCGCCACGGGGTTCAGCATCGAGCCGCCGACGGCCTGCACCATGCGGAAGACCACCAGCCACTCCAGCGTCGGCGCGAGGCTGCACAGCAGCGAGCCGAGCGTGAACAGCACCAGGCCCGCCTGGAAGACCCTGCGCCGCCCGATCCGGTCGGCGGTCGAGCCCGCGAGCATCAGCAGCGACGCCAGCACCACCGTGTACGCGTCGATCGTCCACTGCAGGCCCGAGACGGAAGCTCCCAGGTCCCTGCGCATGGCGGGCAGCGCGACGTTGAGAACGGTGTTGTCGAGGCTGACGATCAGCAGGCTCATGCAGCAGATCCCCAGCACGAGCAGCCGCCGGCGGTGGCTGAGTTCCGACATGGCTGAACCGTACAAGGGCCCGGCGCCGGCATCCGGGACAACGCCCGGCGCGGGTGCGGGACAATGGGTGGTCGTCCCCCGTCCGTACGGCCCCGAAGGATGCCCTCCGTGACCCAGCTGCAGATCGGTCCGCACACGGTCCTGCCACCGGTGGTCCTCGCCCCGATGGCCGGGATCACCAACGCGCCGTTCCGCACCCTGTGCCGCGAGTTCAGTGGCGGGAAAGGGCTGTTCGTCAGCGAGATGATCACGACGCGGGCGCTTGTCGAGCGAGACGCCAAGACCATGCGGCTGATCCGCTTCGACGGAACCGAGAAGCCGCGCTCCATCCAGCTGTACGGCGTCGACCCGGAGACCGTCGGCAGGGCCGCCCGCATGATCGCGGACGAGGACCTGGCCGACCACATCGACCTCAACTTCGGCTGCCCGGTGCCCAAGGTGACCCGCAAGGGCGGCGGTTCCGCGCTCCCGTACAAGCGGAACCTGCTGCGCTCGATCCTGCGCGAGGCGGTCGCGGGCGCGGGCGGCCTGCCCGTGACCATGAAGATGCGCAAGGGTATCGACGACGACCACCTCACGTACCTCGACGCGGGCCGGATCGCGGTCGAGGAGGGCGTCACGGCGATCGCGCTGCACGGGCGTACGGCGGCGCAGCACTACGGCGGTACGGCCGACTGGGACGCCATCGCCCGGCTGAAGGAGGCCGTCCCCGAGATCCCGGTGCTGGGCAACGGCGACATCTGGTCGGCGGACGACGCACTGCGGATGATGCGCGAGACCGGCTGCGACGGGGTGGTCGTGGGGCGCGGCTGCCTGGGGCGGCCGTGGCTGTTCGGCGACCTGGTGAGCGCCTTCGAAGGGACGGGCGAGGTCGCGGCCCCGAGGCTGAAGGAGGTCGCGGTCGTCATGCTGCGCCACGCCCAGCTGCTGGGGGAGTGGCTGGAGGACGAGGCGCGCGGCGTCATCGACTTCCGCAAGCACGTCGCCTGGTACACGAAGGGCTTTGCGATCGGCTCCGAGATGCGGAAGCGGCTCGCGGTCGCCTCGTCGCTCGCCGAGCTGGACGAGCTGCTGGGCCGGCTGGACCTGGACCAGGCGTGGCCGGCCGGTGCGGATGGGCCGCGGGGCCGCACGTCCGGCAGGGACCGGGTGGTCCTGCCGGACGGCTGGCTCGACGACCCGTACGCGTGCGCTGCGCTGAGCGAGGACGCGGAGTCGGACACGTCCGGGGGGTAACCGGTTGTGGGCATTCGTTCCGCGGGGCGGAACGGGTGGGCACAACCCGACCACCGGCGTGCGGCCGCGTACGAAGCGGCAACCCCCGGCGGCCGGTTGCGCGCCGTTGCCGGGTGCGGGCCGGTTGTGCCCACCCGTTCCGCCCCAGGCGGAACGAATGCCCACAACCGGCGCTTACGTCAAGGCGCTGAGCAGGGCCAGGGGGGTGGCGGCCGCCCAGGCTTGGGGGGAGCAGGAGTGCGGGTACGGCACGGGCGTCGGGTGCTCGTCCCGCCCGTACCCGGCCATCACCTCCGGCAGCCGCCACCCGTGCACCGCCGCCGCCTCCACCAGCCCGCGGACCACCGCGAGCGCCTGCTCCGTCAGCCCGTACCGCGCAAGCCCCAGCACCGTCAGTGCGTTGTCGTGCGGCCAGATCGAGCCCTTGTGCCAGGACAGCGGGTGGTACGGCACCTGGCCCGCGGCGAGCGTGCGGATGCCCCAGCCGGAGAAGAAGTCCGGTTCGAGCAGCCTGCGGCCGACCCGCGCCCCGTGCTGCGGATCCAGAATCCCCGACCACAGCAGGTGCCCGGCCTCCGACGCCAGGACGTCGACCTGGCGGCCCTCGCCGTCCAGGGCGAGGGCGGGGAACTCCTGCCCCGGCATCCAGAATTCGCGGTGGAAGCGGCCGCTCAGCTGGGCCGCGGCCTCCTCGAGCCGGTCCGCGAGCGCCGCGTCGTCCCAGGTCTTGCGGGCGAGCGCGGCGGTGCGCAGGAGCGCGTCGTACGCGTACCCCTGCGCCCCGGCGACCGCGATGGGCCCTTGTGCCGGGGTCCCGTCGCTGAAGCAGATCGCGCCAGGGGAGTCCCGCCAGCTCTGGTCGCCGCTCGCGGCGAGCGGCACGCCGCCGTAGACGAGCCGCCCCAGCTCCGCAAGACCGCCGTCCTGGAACATCCACTCGACGGCGGCGCGGGCCTGTGGTTCGAGGCGGCGGGCGAGCGCGTCGTCGGCCGTCCGCTCGGTGTAGGCGTGGAGGAGGATCAGGAAGAGCGGGGTGGCGTCGACGGCGCCGTAGTAACGGTCGTAGGGGACCTGGCGGAAGCGGGCGAGTTCGCCGTGCCGGATCTCGTGCGCGATGCGGCCCGGCTGCTCCTGCCGCGGGGCGTTCTCCCCCTGCCTCCGGCGGGTGCGCTCCCAGCCGGAGGCAGGCGGAGGGTCGTACTCCGTGCCCTGCGCCGCGGCGAGCGCGGCGAGGGTGGCGGCCGCCAGCCCAGGCCGGTACGGCAGGGCGAACAGCGAGGTGAGCAGGGAGTCCCGGCCGAAGAGGGCCAGGAACCAGGGGATTCCGGCGGCGGGCACCCGCAGCGGCTCCCCGTCGGGGCCGACCGCCGGTACGCGCAGGCCCGCCAGGTCGGCCAGGCCCTGCTCGCAGGCGCGGGCCAGCTCGGTCCAGCCGATGAGGTCGCGGGGCCTGGGGGCGGCTGCGGTGAACGCGGCGTTCTCCTGGGCGAGGCCCGCGACTGCCGTGGCCGGGGGCTGGACGCGCGGCGGCTCCGCGTCCGTGCCGGACGGCAGCGCGCACGCCTGGAGGACGATCTCGCCGTTGCCGTGCGGCGGGAGGACGACGCGCCATTCGAGGGTGCGGGCGGTGCCGCTGGCCGGGTGGGTCACCTTGTCGGGCGCGGGGACGGCGGTGATCACGGTTCTGGAGTGCCACTCGGGGCCGGGCCCTCCGCCGGGGGCTGGGCGTTCGTAGCCGAGGGCCACGCCGTCCTGGAGGGCCTCGACGGTGCGGACGGCGTCGGTCTTGTCGTAGGTGCGGTAGTCGGTGCGCAGCTCGAACTGGTCGGCGAAGTCGGCGTCCACGGTCAGGGAGACGCGGGCGGTGGTCGGCACGGGGCGGTTGCTGGTCAGCCGGATGCGCTCGGCCAGCGAGCGGTCCGCGACCGCCTGCTCCCGGAAGACCGTGTACGCCGGGGGCTCGTGCCCGCTGCCGGGCGGGGTGAGCACGGCGGCGAGCGGCCGGTCGGGCCCGGCCTGCCCGGCCGCGACGAGCAGCTCGGGCGAAGAGCCCTCCACGGTCAGCTGCCACCGGCTGAGGTGGCGCGCATCGCGGGAGAACATCCCGTCCGGGGAGGCGCCGCGTGCGCCGCTGATGTCGCCGGAGTCGGTTACGACGGCAAATGTCCCGTCATGCACCAGAAGATGGTGTCCTGTCATCGGTCAAGCCTGCCCTTCGTCGGGCTCCGTGCGGCGGATGTCACTCCATGTGTCCGTATCACGACGAGGAGTGCCGACCCGGGACGCCACACGGTGGATGCTCATCTGAGCAATTTCGTATGCGAATGTGTCCACGGGGTGAGATCTGGGGTACGCCTAAGGCGTGATTCTCACCACCCCTGATAGGGGCTCTGCTCAGATGAGCGACTTCGATCAGGGTGCACCTTTCCAAGGGGTGGCACCCAGTGCCACCCTTGTCGGCTTCGAGTGATCTAGGAGTAAGTCACTCTCCGCCGATGGCAATTGGCGGACCTGTCGGCCGAGAGTGATGATGTCTTCACCTCTTAAAGGAGGCGGGGTTGATCTAAAACCAGCCATGTACCTGCGATCTGCTGGCGGACGAGTGGTTACGGCCGTATGACGGCCAGGTGGACGTACTCATGCGCCTTCGATCTGGGTACGCTCCCGGCCGTCAGGGCAGCCGTCCGCGAGGAGTCGAGATCCCGTGTCGGAAAACCAAGATCCCCACGTATCCCAGCCTGAGCCCCAGAAGTTCGTCTACGACTTCACCGAGGGCAACAAGGACCTCAAGGACCTGCTCGGCGGGAAGGGGGCCAACCTTGCCGAGATGACCAACCTGGGGCTCCCCGTCCCTCCGGGCTTCACGATCACCACCGAGGCGTGCAAGGTCTACCTGGACAGCGGCAGCGAGCCCGCGGCACTGCGTGACGAGGTAAGTGCGCACCTCGTCGCCCTCGAGCAGAAGATGGGCAAGAAGCTCGGCCAGCCGGACAACCCCCTCCTCGTGTCCGTGCGTTCCGGTGCCAAGTTCTCGATGCCCGGCATGATGGACACCGTCCTCAACATCGGCCTCTCCGACGACTCGGTCGCGGGCCTCGCCGACCAGGCCGGGGACGAGCGCTTCGCCTGGGACTCCTACCGCCGGCTGATCCAGATGTTCGGCAAGACCGTGCTCGGCGTCGACGGTGATCTCTTCGAGGAGGCGCTCGAGGGGGCCAAGGAGGCCAAGGGCGCGGCCACCGACGTCGACCTCAAGGCCGCTGACCTGCAGCAGCTCGTCGAGGACTTCAAGGGCATCGTGCTCAAGGAGACCGGCCGGGAGTTCCCGCAGGACCCGCGCGAGCAGATGGACCTGGCCATCAAGGCCGTGTTCGACTCGTGGAACGGCGAGCGCGCCAAGCTCTACCGCCGCCAGGAGCGCATTCCGCACGATCTGGGCACGGCCGTCAACGTCTGCTCGATGGTCTTCGGCAACCTCGGCCCCGACTCCGGCACCGGCGTCGCCTTCACCCGCGACCCGGCCAGCGGCCACCAGGGCGTCTACGGCGACTACCTGCAGAACGCGCAGGGCGAGGACGTCGTCGCGGGCATCCGCAACACCGTGCCGCTCGCCGATCTCGAGCAGATCGACAAGACCTCGTACGACCAGCTGATGCAGATCATGGAGACCCTCGAGACGCACTACAAGGACCTGTGCGACATCGAGTTCACCATCGAGCGCGGCCAGCTGTGGATGCTCCAGACCCGGGTCGGCAAGCGCACCGCGGGCGCGGCCTTCCGGATCGCCACGCAGCTCGTCGACCAGGGCCTGATCGACGAGGCGGAGGCGCTGCAGCGGGTCAACGGCGCCCAGCTCGCGCAGCTGATGTTCCCGCGCTTCGACGAGTCGGCGAAGGCGGAGAAGATCGGCCGGGGCATCGCCGCGTCGCCGGGCGCGGCGGTCGGCAAGGCGGTCTTCGACTCGTACACCGCCGTCAAGTGGTCGCGGTCCGGCGAGAAGGTCATCCTCATCCGCCGCGAGACCAACCCCGACGACCTCAACGGCATGATCGCCGCCGAGGGCATTCTCACCTCCCGCGGCGGCAAGACCTCGCACGCCGCCGTCGTCGCCCGCGGCATGGGCAAGACCTGTGTCTGCGGCGCCGAGGAGCTCGAGGTCGACACCAAGCGGCGGCGGCTGACGACCACCGACGGGACGGTCGTCGAGGAAGGCGACCTGGTCTCCATCGACGGCTCGTCCGGCAAGGTCTACCTGGGCGAGGTGCCGGTCGTCCCGTCCCCCGTCGTCGAGTACTTCGAGGGCCGGATGCACGCCGGGGCCGAGGACGCCGACGAGCTGGTCAGGGCCGTGCACCGGATCATGGCGTACGCGGACCGGGTGCGCCGGCTCCGGGTCCGCGCCAACGCCGACAACGCCGAGGACGCGGCGCGCGCCCGCCGGTTCGGCGCCCAGGGCATCGGCCTGTGCCGCACCGAGCACATGTTCCTCGGCGAGCGGCGCGAGCTGGTCGAGAAGCTGATCCTCGCCGACACCGACGAGGAGCGCGACGACGCCCTCAAGACCCTGCTGCCGCTGCAGAAGCAGGACTTCGTCGAGCTCTTCGAGGCCATGGACGGGCTGCCGGTGACGATCCGGCTGCTCGACCCGCCGCTGCACGAGTTCCTGCCCGACATCACCGACCTCTCGGTGCGGGTGGCGCTCGCCGAGTCCCGCAACGAGCAGCAGGAGAACGACCTGCGGCTGCTCCAGGCCGTGCACAAGCTGCACGAGCAGAACCCGATGCTGGGGCTCCGCGGCGTGCGCCTCGGTCTGGTCATCCCCGGCCTGTTCACCATGCAGGTGCGGGCCATCGCGGAGGCCGCGGCCCAGCGGAAGGACGCCAAGGGCGACCCGCGGGCGGAGATCATGATCCCGCTGGTGGGCACCGTCCAGGAGCTGGAGCTCGTACGGGACGAGGCGGAGGAGGTCATCGCGGAGGTCCAGGAGGCCACCGGTATCGACTTGAAGATCGCGCTCGGCACGATGATCGAGCTGCCGCGGGCCGCCCTGACGGCCGGTCAGATCGCGGAGGCCGCCGAGTTCTTCTCCTTCGGTACCAACGACCTCACCCAGACCGTGTGGGGCTTCTCCCGCGACGACGTGGAGGCCAGCTTCTTCACCGCGTACCTGGAGAAGGGGATCTTCGGGGTCTCGCCGTTCGAAACGATCGACAAGGACGGCGTCGGCTCCCTCGTACGGAACGCCGTCCAGGCCGGCCGCGCCACCCGTCCCGACCTCAAGCTCGGCATCTGCGGTGAGCACGGCGGTGACCCGGAGTCGGTCCACTTCTTCCACGAAGTGGGTCTGGACTACGTCTCCTGCTCGCCGTTCCGGATTCCGGTCGCGCGCCTTGAGGCGGGCCGCGCGGCGGCACAGAGCAAGGGCAGCGACTCGCGCTGACCCTCCGAGGAAAAGAGCCACCGGAGCAGCCGCCGGGAACCCCGACCCTCAGCCCGGCGGTGGCTCCGGCACCCTGAAAGGGGGCGGCACCTGTGCGGAGGTGCCGCCCCTATCTCTTTGAACGGCTTACCAATTGAAACCGCTTACCCGCGGTGTACCACCGGCGTACTACGGCAAAAATCCGCCCGGGTTTTCCGGGCGGATTCTTGGTGGTTGCCGCTTGTACCGGCCGCGCGGGGGTGGCGCGTCGGCGCAGTTGGCGCGGTTGTACGGGGAGGCGGGGCTGTCGGCCCGCGGTCCGGACGGGCTCGAGGTACCGGACCGCAGGCCGTAACCCCTGCCAGACACGTGGCGGTACCCAAAGCCGCCCGGAAACCGCCGTACTGCCCCCACAACAGCTGCATCGGCGGGCTTCCGCGTGCCCAACGAGATACAGCATTTCGTTACGGGGCGTATCCCTGCGACCCGTTTCAACTGTGGCCAAAAGGGCGTGGTCACCGTCCGTGCCTGTGTGCATACTCGATGACCGGGACAAAGGCGGGGGGCCACTTGTGGGGGTTTGGTGCTACGCATCCATTTCACCGGGCTTGACCTCGCCCGGGTCCGGATAGCTGCTCGTCCGGACGCGCTGTGGGAATCCGTACTCAGTTTTCACCGGCTGCGCGACAAACAAGGAGCGTCGATCTTCCGGCAATGGCGCGGGGAAACCAGAACCAGGTTGAGTGGTGAAACACGGCCGCTCGCCTCGCTCGTGCCGTGCCGGGGCTATTTCCCGGACTTCCTCACCCCGCCCGAAGGGGCACTCGGCGTGGAGCCGGCGTTCGAAGCGCTGCGCGAGACACCGGACCACCGGCTGCAGCGCGACATGCGGCTGCTCGGCGGGGAGCGCCCGCGGCCGGGCTGGATGCACGGTCTCGCCGAGGGCGACAAGGGGGCGCTCGGCCGGTTGATCGGCATCCTGCGCAGCTACCACAAGGCGGCCATCGCCCCGTACTGGCCGCACATCCGGGCCCGGATCGAGGGTGACCGGGCGGCCCGCGGCCGGGCCCTGCTGGACGGCGGCGCCGACGAGCTGCTGGCCTCGCTGCCGCGGATGGTGCGCTGGCGGCCGCCGGTGCTCGAGGCGGACTATCCGGTGGACCGGGACCTGTATCTGAGCGGGCGGGGGCTGCTGCTCCAGCCGTCGTTCTTCTGCCGCAGGACCCCGGTCACCTACCACGACCGGGACCTGACCCCGGTGCTGGTCTATCCGGTGGAGCACACCGCGGAGTCGGCGCCGTCGGCCGCGCCTGTGCGGGCGTACGCGGACGACCCCTGCTCGCTCGGCAAGCTGGTGGGACACACCCGCTCCGCGGTCCTCCAGACCATAGGTCAGGGCTGTACGACCAGTGAACTCGCCCGAAGAGTCGGGGTGTCCGCCGCCTCGGCGAGCCAGCACGCGAGCGTGCTGCGCGAGGCGGGGCTCGTGCTGACACTGCGGCACGGCAACGCCGTGCTGCACACGCTGACACCGCTGGGCGCCGCCCTGCTGCGGGGCGGCGCCGCAGCGGTGCCGGATCTGCCGGGGCTACCGGCCGGTCCCGTTGCTCAGACCGCTCAGACCGCTCAGACCGCTCAGACCGCTCAGACCGCTACGTCCGGAACGGGCCGGTGACCTCGTACGTGATGCCGCCCGAGGAACTGCCGCTGGTGCCGCGCTGGCTGGAGAAGTACAGCCGGGTGCCGCTGGGCGAGAAGGCCGGTCCGGTGATCTCCGAGCTGGACTGGCCGTTGATGCGCAGGAAGGGCGCGACGATGTCGTCCGGCGTGATGATGCAGATCTCCATGTTGCCGCCGTCCTCGGCCACGTACAGGTCGCCGAAGGTCGAGCCGGTGACGTTGTCCACGCCGGTGAGCGGGGCCGGGCCGGGGTTGACCAGGGTGTCGTCGTAGGCGAGCTCGTACGTGCTGTTGGACAGGTTGATCTGCCAGACGCGGTTGTCGCCCTTGGTGGTGAACCAGACGGTGTTGTTGGCGTAGTGGCAGCCCTCTCCGCCGTTGAACCGCTTCGCGCCGGAGACCTGGTTGCGTGTCGCGGTGGGGGAGCCGTCCGGGTCCGAGACGGTTCCCCAGGTGAAAGAACCCGACGTGCCGGTCCCGGCCACGAGCGCCTGCAGGGTGCCGGAGGACAGGTCGCCCCAGGTGGTCGGGATGAAGCGGTAGAAGACGCCGTCGGACGCGTCCTCGGTCAGGTAGATCACGTTGCGCACCGGGTCGGCGGCCGCCGCCTCGTGGTTGAACCGGCCCATGGCGGGGCGCTGCGTGGCGGCGTTCACGCCCCACGGATCGGTCTCGTAGACGAAGCCGGTCGAGACCTCCTCACAGGAGAGCCAGGTGTTCCACGGGGTGGCGCCGCCGGCACAGTTGCGGTTGGTGTTGGACAGGATCCGGTATGCCCCGGTGATGCTGCCCGAGGAGTTGAACTTGACGGCACCCGCGCCGCCCGTCGAAGAGATCTCGGAGTTGGAGACGTAGATCCAGCCACTCCCGTCGGCGAAGCAGGCGCCGCCGTCGGGGGCGTCGTGCCAGGTGTAGGAGGTGCCGGACACGGTCTGCCGGGAGCGGGCGATCACCCGGCTGGTGAAGCCGCTCGGGAGCTGGATGCCGTTGGCGTCGGCCGCGCCAAGCGGGCCGTAGGGGCTGGTACCGAGCTGGGCGGGGGCGGCGTACGCGGCGCCGTGCGAGAGGGTGCCGCCGAAGACGGCGGCCGAAGTTCCGATGACTGCTGCGCGCAGAAGACTGCGGCGTTCCATGGTCACTCCGAGGGTGTCGTGACTTTGGCCCGCCACCGGTCGGCGGCGGGGAGGGGGCAGCGCGGAGGACTCTAGGATCGGCGAATTTACTGAGCATGAACAGCCAACCGTCGCTTGCGTCCGGGCAGGCCAACAGGAGTGGATGCGGTCCAGGCCATCTGGCTCAAATGAGGCCTTGGGCAAGGAAGTTGAGGATGAGGAGCAGGGGCGGGCGGCCGACGAACTCCGGCGCGAACCACGTGCCTGGGCGGCTGGTGGCGGCTGTGGTGGCGTTGCTGCCCGTCAGCGCTGCAGGGCGTCGTACGTCACGCCCGTCAGCCGCTCCGACGCGCCCCACAGGCGCTCGCCCGCCGCGTCGTCATGGGTCCACCGCGCCCGCCACGACGGGCCCGGCGCGCCACGCCAGCCCTGGACGCGCGGGCCGGTGAAGGAGTCCGAGCTCACGCCGGGTGCCGTGGCCGCGTACAGCGTCGGCAGCGCCCCGGCCTCGGCCGGCTGCGCGAAGATCCGGTTGGCGATCCCCACGACCCGCTCGGCCGCCGTGCGGCCCTCCATCCGCACGCCCGCCGTCTGCAGATTCGTGTCGGCGTAACCGGGGTGCGCGGCCGCCGCCACCACGTCCGAGCCGGCCCGCGCCAGCCGCCGCGCCAGCTCGTGGATGAACAGCAGATTCGCGGTCTTGGAGCGGGCGTACGCGATCCAGCGGCGATAGCCGCGCTCGCTGTTGAGATCGCGCAGGTCGACATTGGCCAGCGCGTGCATGCCGCTGGACACGCTGACCACCCGCGCCAGCGGTGTGGCCAGCAGCTTCGGCAGCAGCAGCCCGGTCAGCGCGAAGTGCCCCAGGTGGTTGACCCCGAACTGCATCTCGAAGCCGTCGACCGTCCTGCGGTGCGGCAGCGCCATCACACCGGCGTTGTTGATCAGCAGGTCGAGCCGCTCGTGGCCGTAGCCGCGGGCGAACTCCCGCACCGAGGCCAGGTCCGCCAGGTCCAGGCGGGCGAACTGCACGTCCGCCTCCGGGACTTCGCTCCTGATGTGGGCCTCGGCCTCCTTGCCGCGCGTCTCGTCCCGGCACGCCAGCACCACCCGTGCGCCGCGCCGGGCGAGCTCCCGGGCGGTGATGTAGCCGATGCCACTGTTGGAACCGGTCACCACTGCCGTACGCCCGCTCTGATCAGGGATGTCGCTCGCGGTCCAGCGCTTCATGACAGCTGCTCTCCTCGCGTCGGCGCGGGACGTTCCGCGCCGTTCCGCCGCACGTAGCCATGCGTTACCCGCGAGTCAGCTTAGGCGCCGCCGGTCACGGGCGCGAGAGCAGCTCCCCCGTCAGGCGGTGCGGACGGCGTACGCCGGCACGGAGACCGACTCGTCGTCCAGGCACCGGCCCGTCTCGAGATCGAAGCGCTGCTTCAGGAGCGGCGAGGCCACGAAGGGCCGGCCCTCCGCCGTCCGCCCGAGCAGCCCGCGCGAGAGGACGTACGCACCGGTGAACGGGTCCTGGTTGCCCACGGCGTACGTGGTGCCCGCGCGGTCGAGGAACAGCGCCACCTGCCGCCCGTCCGGCAGCAGCGCGGCCACCCCGCGCCCGGGCGTGAGGTGGGCGAGGTCGCAGACCGCGAACCACCGCTGGTCGACCAGCAGTTCCACTCTGACGGTGGTCTTGTCCGGGGCGAGCGTCATGGGTCTTGGCTCCTTAGCGTGTGGTGCCGACGGGAAGGGTGGGGCGGCCGGGGCGGACGCGTCCGGACCGGGCCGCCGTCAGGGGCCCGGCCGCCATCAGGCGGATGACCCTTCGAGGGTGCGGATGGGGAGGACGGGACCGGCCAGCACGGCCAGGTCCGGCTTCACCTGCTCGCGCTCGGGCACGAACTGCACCGACGGGTCGGGCGTGCCCGGCGCGTTGACGAAGGAGACGAAGCGCCGCAGCCGGTCCGGGTCGTCGAGGGTTGCCGCCCACTCGTCGCGGTAGTTCGCCACGTGGTCGGCCATCAGCCGCTCCAGCTCCGCGCACAGCCCGAGCGAGTCGTCCACCACTACGTCCCGTACGTGGTCCAGGCCGCCCTCGATCCGCTCCAGCCAGGCCGAGGTGCGCTCGAGCCGGTCGGCGGTGCGGATGTAGAACATCAGGAACCGGTCGATGAGCTTGACCAGCTCCTCGTCGTCCAGGTCCTGGGCCAGCAGGTCGGCGTGGCGCGGGTCCGCGCCGCCGTTGCCGCCGACGTACAGATTCCAGCCGTTGGAGGTCGCGATGATCCCGAAGTCCTTGCCGCGCGCCTCCGCGCACTCCCGCGCGCATCCGGAGACCGCCGACTTCAGCTTGTGCGGGCTGCGCAGCCCCCGGTAGCGCAGCTCGAGGTCGATCGCCATCCGCACCGAGTCCTGCACGCCGTAGCGGCACCAGGTCTGCCCCACGCACGACTTCACCGTGCGCAGCGCCTTGCCGTACGCGTGCCCCGACTCGAAGCCCGCGTCGACCAGGCGCGCCCAGATCTGCGGCAGCTGGTCCACGCGCGCCCCGAACAGGTCGATCCGCTGACCGCCCGTGATCTTCGTGTAGAGCCCGAAGTCCCGCGCGACCTCCCCGATCACGATCAGCTTCTCAGGAGTGATCTCGCCGCCGGGGATGCGCGGCACGACCGAGTACGAGCCGTTGCGCTGCATGTTGGCGAGGAAGTGGTCGTTGGTGTCCTGCAGGGAGGCCTGCTCGCCGTCCAGGACGTAGCCGCTGGCGCCCAGCGTCGGCGCGAGCGAGGCGATGATCGAGGCGACGGCCGGCTTGCAGATCTCGCAGCCGTCGCCGCCACGGGCGCTCTCCCGCCCGTGCTCGTCGAGCACGCGCGCGTACGTGGTGTGCTGGCGCACCCGCACGATCTCGTACAGCTCGGCCCGGGTGTGCGCGAAGCAGCCGCACAGGCCCTTGTCGACGCTGACGCCGCTCGCCTCCAGCTCGTCGTTGACGAGAGTGGTGAGGACCTTGACACAGCTGCCGCAGCCGGTGCCCGCCTTGGTGCACTTCTTGACCTCGGGAACGGTCGTGCACTGGTGGTCGGTGACGGCGCCGCGGATGGCGCCCTTGGTGACGTTGTGGCAGTTGCAGATCACCGCCTCGTCGGGCAGCGCGGAGGGGCCGAGCGCGGCGGGCGCGCCCACCCCGGCGGGCATCACCAGCTGCTCGGGCTGGATCGGCGGCACCGAGCCGGTGAGCGGGCGCAGCATCCCGTACGCCTCGGCGTCCCCGACCAGCACCCCGCCCAGCAGGGTGCCGTCGGCGCCGACGACCAGCTTCTTGTAGATGCCGGAGCGCGAGTCGGAGTAGACGACGTCGAGGCAGCCGTCGGCCGCGCCGTGCGCGTCGCCGAAGGACGCGACGTCCACGCCCAGCAGCTTCAGCTTGGTGGAGGTGTCGGCGCCGGTGAAGGCGCCAGTCTTGCCCGCGATGGCGTCGGCGGCCGTCTCCGCCATCTCGTAGCCGGGCGCCACCAGGCCGTACACCCGCCCGTCGGCGGCCAGCGCGCACTCGCCGATCGCGTAGACGGCCGGGTCGGAGGTGGCGCACTTCTCGTCGACCTTGATGCCGCCGCGCTCGCCCACCTCCAGGCCGCTGTCGCGGCCGAGCTGGTCGCGGGGCCGCACGCCGGCCGAGAAGACGACGAGGTCGGTCGAGAGCGTCGAACCGTCGGACAGGGCCATGCCCGCGACCGCCCCGCCGTCGTCCGTGGTGATCTCCTTCGAGCCCACGCCCGTGTGCACGGTCAGGCCCATGTCCTCGATGGTGCGGCGCAGCGCGGCGCCGCCGCCCTCGTCCACCTGCACGGGCATCAGCCGCGGCGCGAACTCCACGATGTGCGTCTCGAGGCCGAGCCCCTTGAGCGCGCCCGCCGCCTCCAGGCCCAGCAGCCCGCCGCCGACGACCGCGCCGGTCGTCGCGTTCTTGGCGTACTCCTCGATGGCGAGCAGGTCCTCGATCGTCCGGTAGACGAAGCAGCCGGTCGCGTCCTTGCCGGGGACGGGCGGCACGAAGGGGTACGAGCCGGTGGCCAGGACCAGCGTGTCGTACGCGATGACCAGACCCGCGCGCGAGGTGACCGTGCGCGCCTCGCGGTCGATGGACTCCACCGGGTCGCCGAGGTGCAGCTCGATGCCGTGCCGCTCCATGAAGTCCGGCTCGACGAGCGAGAGGCCGTCAGGGGTCGTCCCGGAGAAGTACGAGGTCAGCTGCACCCGGTCGTACGCGGGCCGCGGCTCCTCGCACAGCACGACCACGCGCGCACGCTCGGTGACGCCGCGGTCGGCAAGGGCCTCCAGGAAGCGCTGGCCGACCATCCCGTGGCCGACGAGAACGATCGTGGGGGGAACAGACGCGGTCGGCATGGTCAGGAGCCTCCATCGTTGGTGAGCAGGTGGAGCAGTGGAGCGGAGGGCAGCGGCTCGTCGCCCTCCCAGGTACGGGCGAGCGCGCCAACGGTGCCGAGATCGCCGAGCAGAATTCCCCCGACGAGGCGGTCACCGCGGACGACGACCTTGCGGTAAGCACCGCGGGTCGCGTCGGAGAGGTGAACCACGTCGTCTCCGGGGGCGGGCTCGACCTCGCCGAAGGCGGCGAGGTCGAGAGGGCCGGGTGCCGCGGTGAGCGTCAGGCGCGTCAGCGCGCGCGTCCCGGTGTAGCGCGACGCCGCGGCGGTGGCGGAGTCGGCGGAGCCGGAGTCCGCGGCGGCGGATGCGCCAACGTCCTCCGGGCGATGAGCGGCGCCCGCGAGGACGCGGGCCAGTATGTCGGCCTGCTCCTGCGCCGGGCCCGCCAGGCCGTACACGATGCCGTCGTGCTCCGCGCAGTCGCCGATCGCGTGGATACGCGGATCCGAGGTGCGCAGCTCGTCGTCCACGACGATGCCGCGCGCGACCTCGAGCCCCGCCGCCTGGGCGAGGCCGACCCGGGGGCGCACCCCGCAGGCGATGACGACGAGCTCGGCGTCCAGCCGGAAGCCGTCGGCGAGCTCCACCGCGCTGACGCGCCGGATGTCCTGCCCGGTGGTTGCGAGGCGACGGACCCGGCACTCGGTGTGGACCTCGACGCCCAGCTCCTCGACGTGCCGCCGCAGCAGCCCCGCCGCGCCCGCGTCGAGCTGGCGCTCCATGAGGTGCTCGCCCTGCTGGGCGAGGACGACCTGCGAGCCCCGGCGGGCCAGCGCCCGGGCCGCGGACACGCCCAGCAGTCCGCCGCCGATCACCACCGCCCGCGTCCCCGGGCGTACGGCGCTGGCGAGCGCGAGGCAGTCGTCCATGGTCCGGAAGGCGTGGACGCCCAGCGGGAGGTCGCCGCCGTCCGGCTCGAACAGGCCGCGAAGCGGCGGCAGCACCGGGTTGGAGCCGGTGGCCAGCACCAGCGAGTCGTACGGGACGTACTGCCCGTCGTCGCACTGCACCTGGCGCGCCGCGCGGTCCAGCCGTACGGCCCGCACGCCGTGCAGCCAGCGGGCCGCAGACGGGGGCGAGGGCAGCTCGATCACATCGGGCGCGTACTGGCCGGCGAGGACCTCCGCGAGCAGCACCCGGTTGTAGGGCGTGTGCGGCTCCTCGCCGATGACGGTGACCGTGACGTCGGTGTCCGGTGCCCCGCCCTGGGCGGCAGCCAGCTGCTGCACCAGCCGGGCAGCGGCCATCCCGCCGCCGACCACCACGATGCGGTGGCCGGTCCGGCGGGTGGGGGCAGTTTTCGCGGGTGCCATGTCCCGAAGCGTGCGTGGCGCACATTACCTGCCCGCATCACGACTGTTTCCCGCGCGCAACGCTGCCCTCAGCGAAGGGGGCGGGGCGATGTGAGCGTCCGGCCGCGGCGCGCGCGAGCCCTGCCGGGGCTGGGCGAGAGGCCTGCGCGGGGCGTCATTCCCCGCTGCTGCGGCGGTTGCCTTAACCCATGGTGAGTCGGCCCTTAACGGCGGTGTAAAGATCGCCGATCAGCCCCTGACCTGGGTCTTCTCGCTCCCGTGGGCGTCTACGGTGAGCCGCGTCACCACATGCCGACCCCCTTCCCCAGGATCTACCTCCCTATGGCCAGACACCGCAAGCCCAGCAGCGGCGCCCTGGCCGCCTCCATCCTCCCCCGGCACTCAGGCCGCGCCCTGACCATCGGTCAGAAGCTCAAATGTCCCTCAAGTCCGGCGGGATGCGCGCCGCGCGGCGCCTAGGGTCATGATCATGTCTGTCCTTCCCCCCACGTGTCCGGTCCGCCTCCCCGGCGCCGCGCGGGACGCCGCCGCGGCCGCCCTGCGCACGGTGGCGGAAACGGAACTCGGCCAGGCCGACCCCGACACCGGTGTGCGGCCCTATCTGGAGCACGGTGCGAAGCAGTTACGCAACCACCTGCCCGGCGAGTTACTCGAAGCCCTGGCAGGGTGGTACGACTCCGTCACCCCCTGGCTGACCGTCTCGAACCTCCCGGAATCCCCGCATCCCGTACCCACACCGCAGGACGGCTTCAGCGACGAGACCCTGCTGCGCATACCCAATCTCGTGCACTTCGGACTCCTGCGCCTGCTGGGCCTGACCCCGGTCGCCTACGTGTGGGAGAACGCGGGCCGCCTGATCCGGAACGTGGCCCCGCGCGCGGGCGCTTCCCGTACGCACACCTCCTGGGGCTACGCCCGGCACCTCGGCTGGCACACCGACGACTCGGTGCTGGACCACCGGACGGGCGCCGCCCCCTCGATGGCGATCCCGCACGTCCTCTCCTTCTACGGCATGCGCAACACCGAGCGGGTCCCGACCGAACTGCTGCCCGTCGACACCGTCGTCGCCGAGCTTCCCGAGCGGGTCGCGGGGGAGCTGCGCCGGCCCCAGTTCGCGGTCACGGCCCCCGAGTCGTATGCAGGAGGGGCGGACGGTGGCGAGCCGCCGGCGCGTACGGACGTCCCGATGCTCTGGACGCTCTCCGACGGAAGGGCCGCCCTGCGCTACGGGCCGGGCCGCATCACCGGTCAGACGCCGTGGGCGCGGGCGGCGCTGCGGTCGTTCGAGGAGTGCGTCGCAGGGCTCGACGGGGTCCCGGTGACGGTGGAGGCGGGTGGGTTCCACGTTTTCGACAACCGCAGGGTGATGCACCGGCGGGCCTCCTTCGAGCCGGCCCCACCGGGCAAATCCCGGTGGCTGCGCCGTTGCTACGCGATGCGGCGCCCCGCCGCCGCGCGCTGACCCCGCCCGTGTCCTTCCGCTCCCTTCCCCCTGCCCCTCTGCCTCCCTTTGCGAAAGCGACTGTGCCTGCCGTGCCCGACATACCGCTGACAACGTTGTTGCTGCTCTGCCTGGCCGCGGCCGCGGCGGGCTGGGTCGACGCGGTGGTGGGCGGCGGCGGTCTGCTCCAACTCCCCGCGCTGCTGGTCGGCCTACCGCATCTGCCGCCCGCGTACGTACTGGGCACGAACAAGGCGGTGGCGATCGTCGGTACATCGGCCGCCGCCGTCACGTACACGCGCAAGGCGCCCGTGGACGTACGGACGGCCGTACGGATCGGGCTCGCCGCTGCCGGGGGCTCGCTCGCGGGGGCGTTCTTCGCGGCGGGCATCGACAGCGCGGTGCTCCGGCCGCTCATCATGGTCGTCCTGCTCGGGGTCCTGGCCTTCGTCCTCCTCCGCCCGTCCTTCGGCACGGCCCCCGCGCCGGGCCCGGCCACCCGTCAGCGGGTGGTCACCGCGATCCTCGTCGCGGGCGTCGGTATCGGCTTCTACGACGGCCTGCTCGGCCCCGGCACGGGCACCTTCCTGGTCATCGCGCTGGCGGCCATCCTCCACATGGACCTGGTCACGGCCTCGGCGACCACGAAGGTCGTCAACGTCTGCACGAACCTCGGCGCCTTGGCGATGTTCACCGTCCAGGGCACAGTCCTGTGGCGGCTCTCCGCGCTGCTCGCGGTCTTCAACCTGGCGGGGGGCATGGCGGGGGCGCGGATGGCACTCAAGAAGGGGAGCGGATTCGTCCGGGGAGTGCTGGTGGTGGTCGTGGTGAGCCTGGTCTGCAAGCTGGCCTACGACCAGTGGCTGGCGTGAGGGCCGGCCGCCGCGCTGTGAACAGCGGTCAGAGATGAACGGCGGCCAGCCGTGAACAGCGGTCAGGGAGCGGGAGCCCTCATCGCCACGACGAGGGCTCCCGCCTCCCGCTCCCGCTGCTCAGCCGGGGATCAGCGGCTGTCGGAGAACTTCGCAGACTTCCCCGCGTACTGCGCCTTGGCGGCCAGTGAGCCGCAGTTGGAGCCGGTGTTGAAGGTCTCCCAACCGCCGATGACCCCGCCCCACTCGACGCAAAGACCGCGCGCGTACTTGTATACCGGCCCCGCGTACGACCGGTACTCGCCCTCGTCGATCGCGGGCTCGTAGGCGGGATCGTCGAGGACGTTGAGGTAGGCGACCATGTAGGTCGGGCTGCCCGTGGTGTTGCGGATGGTGACGACGCAGTTCTTGCCGGTCGTCGCGTTGTAGGTCAGATAGACCGTGCCAACGCTTCCGACGGGGGCCGAGTTCACGACGTTGTACCCCGAGCCGCAGACTCCGTTGTACGCGGCCGTGGCGGCGGCCGTTGCGGTGGGCGCCGTGGCCAGCAGGCCCGCACCGGCAGTGGCGGCAGCGGTTAACGCCGCCGCCAGAACACGCTTGGAACGCTTCATGTGCATCCTCGATCCGTTGGTCAATCGGCTCTGGATGGTGGTGTTGCTGAATCCACCCCATGAGACTTTCGGGAGGGCTCGGTAGTTGTACGTGGATGCCGCCCAATTGCCCATTTTCTTCGATCAATCTGGTGTCTCGGCCGAGCGGCATGCGGGCGCGCGGCCGCGACCCGCAGGCGCACCTCCGGCGCGTGAACCGGGCGCTGCGGCCCCGGCCCCTACAGTTCTCAGCGACGCAGTCCTGGCGCGAACCGGACCCAAGGAGCAAGCGTGGCGGCCGAATTCCTGACCGTGATGACCACCACCGACAGCGCAGAGAAGGCCGAGACCCTCGCGCGCGGGGCCGTCCACGCGCGCGTGGCGGCGTGTGCGCAGATCACCGCGCCCATCACGTCCGTGTACCGGTGGGAAGGCGCCATCGAGACCGGGCAGGAGTGGCAGGTGCTGTTCAAGACGAGCGCGGAGCGGTACCGGGAGCTCGAGGCGTACATCGAGGGCACGCACGCGTACGAAACGCCCGAGATCATCGCGACGCCGATCGTCGCCGGCAGCGCCGACTACCTCGCCTGGGTGACCGCGGAAACCGCCCCCGAGGTGAACGGGCACTAGGCCCGCCCGGCGCTCGCAGGGGCCGCTGCCCCTTGGGCCGTTTGACCTCAATCGCACGTGAGGTTCGAGACTGTCCGCGCAGGAGCCGGAACAGGTACCGGGCCGGGAAGGCCGGACAGGGAGTGTGGTCACCATGCGTGCGGTGTGGGCGGAGCGGTTCGGAGGGCCCGATGTGCTCGTCATGGGCGAGGCGCCGGATCCGGTCGCCGGGCCCGGAGAGGTCGTGGTCGAGGTGTCCGTCGCCCCGCTCCTCTTCGTGGATACGCAGATCCGGCGCGGCCTGGGCCGCGATTGGTTCGACCTGACACCGCCGTACGTGCCGGGGGCCGGCGTCGCCGGACAGGTGATCTCCGCCGGCGAGGGCGTGGACCCGGGCTGGGCCGGCCGGCGGGTCGTCACCGACACCACCGGCAGCCGCGGCGGCTACGCCGGGCAGGCGGCGGCCCCCGCAGAGGGTCTGATCGCGGTGCCCGAAGGGCTGGGGCCGCGGGAGGCCGCGGCGCTCCTGCACGACGGGCGGACCGCGATGAGGCTGGCCGAGCTCTTCCCGGTCCGGCGGGGCGAGCGGGTGTTGGTCCTCGCGGCTGCGGGCGGCCTCGGCACCCTGCTCGTACAGCTCGCGCACGCGGCAGGCGCCACGGTCATCGGCGCGGCCCGCGGCAAGCGGAAGCTGGACCTCGTACGGGAGCTGGGCGCCGATGCCGTGGTCGACTACTCCGAGCCCGGCTGGTCCGAGCGGGTACGCGAACTGACCGGCGGCGGGCCCGAGATGGTCTTCGACGGCGCCGGCGGGCAGACCGGGCGGGAGGCGTTCGAAGTGACGGCCCCGGGCGGCAGGTTCTCGGCGCACGGCACGCCCGGCGGCGGCTTCTCCCGGATCGGCCAGGAGGAGGCGCGGCAGCGCGGGGTGACCCTGACCGGGATCGAGCAGGTGCAGCTCTCGGCAGTGGAGGGGAAGCGGCTGACCGGGGAGGCCCTGTCCGAGGCCGCCGCAGGCCGGATCCGGCCGGTCATCGGACGGACCTTCCCGCTCGAGCGGGTCGCTGACGCGCACGCCGCGCTGGAGGCCCGCGAGATCCTCGGGAAGGCGTTGCTGCTGGTCCGATAGCCCGGGCGGCGTGCCCGGGGCGGCGCGCCCGGGGCGGCGCGCCGGGCCCTGGATCGGACCGAGGCGCCGGGCAGGCGGGCAGGCGTGCCGGGGTCAGGGCGTGGCCGGTGCCGGAGCCTCAGGGCTCCCCGGCGTGCCGGGATTCTGGCTGCTGCGGAGGCGACGGGGACGCGTCCGGCGCTTCAGGGGACCCGGGCTCCTCCGGCCAAGGAGTCCCCGGCCGTCGACCCCGAGAAGGGGTCCGGGCCCTTGGAGGAGGCGGCCTGGAGGAAGACCTCTCCGGCCTCCGTCTCGCCCGCCGAGCGCGTCAGGATGACCGCCACGGCGATGGCGACCGCAAATGATCCCGGTGATGATCGCGACCCGGCGCACCGGCCGCCGCCCACCGCCACGAGGGCGCTCGCCTCCGGGTCCCTCGCCCTCCGGACCCTCAGGGCCGCCCGGGCCTCCGGGACCGCCGGGGCCGCCCGGCTCGCGCGGACCCTCAGGACCTCCGGGCTCGCCCGGCCCTCCGAGTACACCGGGACGGCACGGTCGGCTCCCGGGGCCCTGAAGGTCGGCCCGCCGGTCCGGACGGCTCAGTCGGAGGTCGGCCCGGCGGCCTGCCGGAGAGAGGTCCCGATGGCGGCCCTGTGGGCTCCGTGGGCTCGCTATTGTCCCGGGGGCGCCTGGGACGTCACGGGCACTTCCTCCGAGGCGTAGGACTTGGGGGAATGGCGAACTGCTGGCAGTTCATCCCCCTTTCGTCCCTGCACGCTTATGGTGTTGTCCGGCTCCGCGCCTCCCGCAAGCGGGACGGAGCCCCCGTGCTTACCGTGGATGGAGGGGCGGATCCCGGCAGAAATCAGGCAGGGGAGGCAGGGGATGGGCGGGAAAAGGGCAGCAGGCGGCAGGAGACGGACGGCGTGAGCCGGACGCAGAGGGCCGCCCCCGCAGGCGCGAAACCCGCGCTGCGCCCCGTGTATGCCTGGCGGGACGCCCTCGCCGCCGTGGTCGCCAGTCTGGTCACCATGTGGGTCGTCGCCGCACTCGGCCTCTGGGCGGCGGGCACGGGTGACCTGCCCGGTGGCGCGTTCCCACGCGTCGTCTCGGCCACCGTCGTCATCGCGGTCGGCGGCTCGGTCGAGCTGCACGGCGATGCCGGGTTCATCGCCGAGACGGACGCCGCCCTCGACGCCGTACCCCTCTCCGTGACCCTCGCCGGAGCCCTGGTGATGGCCTTCGCCTTCCTGGTGCCGCTGCGCCGCCGGGCGGTGGCCGACACCCGTGAGGTGCTCGCCCGGGTCGTCCGGGTCGCCGTCCTCTGGCTCCTGGCCCTCCTGGTCATGGCGCTCGTCGCCCGCCACACCTTCCGGATCTCGCTCGGCGGCGGCATCGCCGAGGACATCGGCGAGGCCCTGGGGGCGACCCCGACCGTCGGCTTCCGCGCCGAGGCGGGCCCGACGATGGGCTTCGGGCTGCTCTGGCTGCTGGCCGTGCTGGCGCTCACCTTCGTCATCTCCCACAAGGCACCGCTGCCCTCCCGGCTGCTGCACTTCCAGGAGTCCGTACGGCCGCCCGCGTACGCCATGCTGCTGCTGTTGCTCTGCTACGTCGTGATCGGGCTGGTCATCGGCCTCATCACCGCCATCACGCACGGGCATCCCGCCGAGACCTTCGCGGTGCTGCTCCTCGCCCTGCCGAACCTGGTCTGGATGGCCCTCGGCATCGGCATCGGCGGCTCCTGGGACGGCCATGTCGCCGAGGGCATCGGGCTGCCGATGCCCCACGTCCTCGACGAGGTGCTGCGCACCCGGGGCGGCGGGGACGCGACCC
This sequence comes from Streptomyces sp. 8N616, assembly GCF_052246385.1. NCBI lineage: Bacteria > Bacillati > Actinomycetota > Actinomycetes > Kitasatosporales > Streptomycetaceae > Streptomyces > Streptomyces sp. 8N616. The sequence continues at coordinate 53,582 of NZ_JBQQBY010000037.1, forward strand.
TCGACCTCGGCTCGCTGGCGGAGCACGACGGGCGGGCCTGGCTGCTGGTCGCCGTGGCCGCCGTCCTGCTGCTCGCGGCCGGATTCACCGCAGCGGTCCGCTCCCCGGCCCGTACGAAGCACTGGCAGCACGCCGTCCACATGGCGCTGGCACTCGGCCTCACCATGCTCGTGATCGGGCTGCTCACCCGGTTCTCCGCGCATTACGGGCTCACGCTCATCGGTGTGGGAGACCTGGGCGGCGGCCTGGGCGGCGACGTGTCGCTGCAGCCGAACTTCCTGCCGCTCATTGGCTTCGGGCTGCTCTGGGGGCTGGTCGCGGGCTTCCTCGGCAGCCTCGCCGCGACGCGAGTGCGGCACCGCGGCCGGCAGTGAACCGCGAGCGGGGCCGCCGCGGCCGGCGTTCGCGCCTTCGCGCTGGGGAGGTGCCGCCCCGAAGGCGCGTCTCAGGGAAGGAGTTTCTCAGGGAGTGGCCAGTGGCCGGAAACACCGATGCTGCCCGCCGCGGCGGGGGCGGCGGGGCCGCGGGCGGCTCGCCGGGCGGCAGGTCCGGGCGTACGTCCGGGCGTACGTCCACCTGCGTCGGGGTCCGTACAGCCGGGTCCGTACAGCCGGGTCGGCAGGACCCGGGGCCCTGCCCGCCTCCCGCAGCTCGGCCACGAACGGGCGGCAGGTGTCGAACCGCTCGTCCGGCGCCTTGGCTGGCCGGCGCCTTCGCCATCACCTCGTCGACGGCGGGGGTGAGGTCGGGGCGCTGCTCGGACAGCACGGGCGGCGGGTCGTACTGCTGCGCCCACGGCACCGCCAGGTCGTCATCGCGCCGGAAGGGCGGGACGCCGGTCAGCGTTTATGGTGCTGGGCTTTTGACCGCTTTGTGAATTCGACGGGTGAGGTGAGAGCGGGTGTGAGAACGAGCGCGAGAACGGGTGCGAGAACGGGTGAGGGAGGAGTGGGGGTGACGGTGGAGCGGCCGGGGCTGCCCTTTTTCGTCTACGGGACGCTGCGACCCGGCCAGGTCAACCACGACCGTTTCCTGCGCGGGCGCACCGAGTCCGAGGTGCCCGCCCGGATGCGTGGGGCGGTGCTGTACGAGGGGCCCGGCTATCCGTACGCCGTGGCCGATCCCGGGGGCGAGATCCGCGGAGAGCTCGTCATCCCGGCGGCCGCGCACTACGAGGCGCTGCTCGCCGCACTCGACGAGCTGGAGGACTACGCGCAGGGGGACCCGGCCAACCTGTACGAGCGCGTCGCCCGCGAGGTACTTCTCGGCCGTGGTCGGGCCGTCCGCGCCTGGGTCTATCTGGCCGCGGAGCCGGTGGCGCGGCGGCTGCGGGCCACCGGCACGCTCGTGCCGGACGGTGACTGGGCGCCCTGGTAAGCCGGGGTGCCGCTGGCTGGGGGTGCCTGCGGTGTGTCGCCTGTGGTGGCCGCTCGTCGCCGACGATTTCGGTGGTTACTCGGCGGCCGCGGCCGGCTCCACGCGGACCGCGCAGACCTTGAACTCCGGCATGCGGGAGGTGGGGTCCAGCGCCGGGTTGGTGAGCGTGTTGGCGCGGCCCTCGCCCGGCCAGTGGAACGGCATGAAGACCGTGTCCGGCCGGATGTCCCGGGTGATCTGCGCGGGCGCGACGGCGCGTCCGCGGCGGGAGACCACGGCCACGGGGTCGCCCTCGGCCACCCCCATGCGCTCGGCGAGCTGCGGATGCAGCTGCACGAACGGGCCGGGCGCCGCCGCGTTGAGCTCGTCGACCCGCCGGGTCTGCGCCCCCGACTGGTACTGCGAGACGACCCGCCCGGTGGTCAGCAGCACCGGATAGTCGGCGTCCGGCTCTTCGGCCGCGGGTCGGTGCGTGACGGGTACGAATCGGGCGCGTCCGTCGTCGGTCGCGAACCGGTCGAGGAACAGGCGGGGGGTGCCGGGGTGGCCTCCGGCCGGGGCGGAGACGAGCGGCGGCTCGGCGCCGGTGTCGGCAGGCTCGGCCTCGTAGTCGTTCGCCGGGTCGTCCAGCAGCGGGCCGAGCGGCGTCTCGTCGGTGTTGGGGATATTGGGGGTGCTGGGCACCTCGGGGGCGTTGGAGGCCGCCTCAGGGGTCTCGCGGTCCGACGACTCCTCGGTGCCGGGTGCTTCCGGGCAGGGCCAGAAGACCCCGTCCTCCTCGGCGATCCGGCGGTATGTGATGCCGGAGTAGTCGGCGGGGCCGCCCGCGGAGGCGCGGCGCAGCTCGTCGAACACCTCCTCCGGGTCCGTCGGAAAGCCCTTCTCCCAGCCCAGGCGGACCGCGAGGCCGTTCAGCACCTCGAGGTCGGTCCGCACCCCCGGCGGGGGCGTGATGGCACGGCGGCGCAGCAGCACCCTGCCCTCGAGGTTCGTCGTGGTGCCGGTCTCCTCGGCCCACTGGGTCACCGGCAGCACGACATCCGCGAGCTGCGCGGTCTCCGACAGCACGACGTCGGCGACCGCGAGGAACTCGAGCGACCGTATGCGCTCCTCGATGTGGGCCGCGCGCGGCGCGGACACCACCGGGTTCGACCCCATCAGCAGCAGCGACTTCACATCCGTGCCGAGCGCGTCCAGCAGCTCGTACGCGCTGCGGCCGGGGCCCGGCAGGTCGTCCGGGTCCACGCCCCACACCTCGGCCACATGGGCGCGCGCCGCCGGGTCGACCAGCTTGCGGTAGCCGGGCAACTGGTCGGCTTTCTGGCCGTGTTCGCGGCCGCCCTGCCCGTTGCCCTGACCGGTGAGGCAGCCGTATCCGGACAGCGGCCGGCCGGCCCTGCCGGTCGCCAGGCAGAGATTGATCCAGGCGCCGACGGTGTCCGTGCCCTTCGACTGCTGCTCGGGCCCCCGGGCGGTGAGCACCATCGACGACGGCGCGTCGCAGAACAGCGCGACCGCCTCGCGCAGCTGCGGCAGCGGCACGCCCGTGATCCGCTCCACCAGCTCGGGCCAGTGCGCCATGGCCGCGGCCCGCGCCTCGGGCCAGCCGCTCGTACGGGCCGCGACGAACTCCTCGTCGACCCGGCCCTCCGCGACCACCAGGTGCAGCATGCCCAGCGCGAGCGCGAGGTCCGTGCCGGGCCGGGGCGCGAGATGGAGATCGGCCTGCTCGGCGGTACGGGTGCGGCGCGGATCGATGACGACCAGCTTGCCTCCGTTCTCCTTCAGCTCGGTGAGATAGCGCAGCGCGGGCGGCATGGTCTCGGCGAGGTTGGAGCCGACGAGGATGACGCAGCCAGTGCGGGGGATGTCGGCCATCGGGAACGGCAGCCCGCGGTCCAGGCCGAAGGCGCGCTGGTGCGCCGCGGCGGCCGAGGACATGCAGAAGCGGCCGTTGTAGTCGATCTGCGAGGTGCCCAGGACGAGCCGGGCGAACTTGCCCAGCGCGTACGCCTTCTCGTTGGTCAGCCCGCCGCCGCCGAAGACGCCCACCGCGTCCGGGCCGTGCTCCGCGCGCGTACCGGCGAAGCCCGCCGCGATCCGGTCCAGGGCCTCCTCCCAGGTGGCCGGCTCGAGCCTGCCTGTGGCAGGGCGTCGGACCAGGGGCTCGACCAGGCGCACCCGGGAGGAGAGCACAGCGGGGGCGGTACGCCCCTTCCCGCACAGCGCCCCGCGGTTGACCGGGAACGCGGTCCGCTCCACGACTTCGACGCCGCCGCCCTCCGCCTCCGCCCGCAGCCCCATCCCGCACTGCAGCGCGCAGTAGGGACAGTGGGTGTCGACGGGGGCGGCCGGTGCGGTACGTGCTTCGGGTGCGGTGGCGCTCTGCATACCGCACAGCATGCGTCAGAGGTGTTACGGGACGAGCCCCGGCGCGTTACGCCCGCTGCACGGCCACCTCAGCATTCCGGCCACTGGCCCGTGAGGTCTGCGCGGACCGCCTCCGAGCTGCGCAAACGGCTCCCGGCAGACGTGCGGCCCCGCAGCTGACGCGCTCCCCGCAGCTCCGGACGTCGCCGTCCGTGTGGCACCCGTCACCCGGCCAGCGCCTGGGCGACCCCCGCCTCGCGCGGACCGAGGAAGTGCGGGTCGGGCCGCACCGCCGCGTCCAGCGCCGCCTTGCCCGACGCCGCGAGCTCCCGCACACCGCCGTACCACCAGGTGACATCACGCCGCTCGGCCACGCCGACGCCGTACGCGTCGATGCCCGCCGCCTCGCACAGCGCGAGCGCCCGGCGTATGTGGAACCCCTGGCTGATCAGCAGCGCCCGGTCCACCCCGAAGATCCGCTTGGCCCGCACGCACGAATCCCAGGTGTCGAATCCGGCGTAGTCGCGGACGATCCGGTCGCCGGGCACCCCGCGCGCGGTCAGATAGCCGCGCATCGCGTCCGGCTCGTCGTAATCGGAGCGGCTGTTGTCGCCCGTGACCAGGACGACCCGTATCTTCCCCGCCCGGTACAGCTCCGCGGCCGCGTCCAGCCGGTGCGCGAGGTACGGCGTCGGCTGCCCCTGCCACAGCCCCGCCCCGAAGACGACGGCCACCGGCGCCCGCGGCGCGTCGGCCACGGCCCGCACCCGGGCCGACGCCGTCGCATGCATCCACGTCGCCGGCAGCAGCGCCAGCGCGCACCCCAGCATCACGGCCTGCACCGCACGCCGTCTCCCCAGCCGCGTCCGCGGCAGGCGCAGGCGCAAGGGCAAGCGCAGATTCCCGATTCCGAAGCGCGGCAGTCGCAAGCGCGGCAGCCGAAGCCCTCGCATGGCCTCTCCCCCCTGATCGTCCTCGTCCCGCTCCCTATCTCCCTCACCTCCCTCGACGATCGGAAGGGCGAAAGAGTTCTCAGAACGCGTGATCGACCGGGAAGGACACCCGAACGAGCGACATCTCCGTCGCGGACCCCACCTGGTGAGGCACCCGAAATCAGGTGTCACCGCGGCGCAATAGCCCGGCAATCCCCGCTGGCCAGAATCTCTGCATGACGGCGTCGACACCTCCTCCAGGCTCAGCCCCTCCAGGAACCACCGTCCACCTCGACAGCACGGCGCAGCTCATGACCCAGATCACCGCACAGCTCAGCAGCCAGCTCCTGTCCGCCGGGACCCGCAGCCTGCGCCGCCAGGACGAGGACGGCCCGCACGAAGGCCGCAGCCCGCACGAGGCCCACCAGCCGCGGGAGGGCCGTCGGCCGGCCGCGCCACCGACGCTCGTCGCCGTCGCGCACGGCAGCCGCGACCCGAGAGCGCTGCGCACCGTCACCGCGCTCCTCGACCTCGTCCGCGCCATGCGCCCCGGCCTGCCCGTCCGGCTCGGGCACATCGAGCTCAACGACCCGCTGCTCGCGGACACGCTCGCCGGGCTGCGCGGCGAAGCCGTCCTCGTACCGCTGCTCTTCGGCCGCGGCTACCACGTCAAGCAGGACATTCCGCAGGCCGTCGCCGCGGCGCCGCACCTGGGCGCCCGGATCGCCGCCCCGCTCGGCCCGCACCCGCTCCTCGCCGAAGCCCTGCACTCCCGGCTCTCCGAAGCCGGCTGGCGCACGCCCGCCCGCGGTGCGGAAGATGCCCGCAGCGGCGTGGTCCTGGCGGCCGCCGGGTCCCTCGACCCCGAATCCGCCGCCGACACCACCCGTACGGCCGAGCTGCTGAGCGCCCGGCTCGGCGGCGTGCCCGTGCTGCCCGCCTACGCCTCCGCCGCCGCCCCGACCGTGCCCGAAGCGGTGTCCGCGCTCCGCGCCCGCGGCCGCGACCGCATCGCCGTCGCCTCGTACTTCACCGCACCCGGCCGGTTCGCCGTCCAGAGCGCGGCACAGGCCCCGGGCATCGCCGCCGCCCCGATCGGTGTGCACCCGGCCCTCGCCCGGCTCGTCCTGCACCGCTACGACCAGGCCCTCGCCGCATCACAGGGCGCCGCCCCGGGCGCCATCTCCGCCGCCGCGCCCGCTGCCGCCCTCGCCGTAGCCGGAGAGCCGCATCTCGCGACCGCCTGATCCCGCGACCGCCTGATCCCGTGACCGCCTGACCCCGCGCCCGCCTGACCCCGCGCCCGCCTGATCCCACGCCTGCCCGACTTCGCGACCGCCCGATCCCACGACCGCCTGATCCCGCGACTGCCGGTCCCGCCCAGCCGCCCGCCCGATCCCGCGCCCCGCAGCTGCACGCCCAGTCCCGGCGCCCCGTTATGACCGGGGCCGCCCGTCACGCCTGTCGGCTGCGCCCGTTACCGTCCCTATATGGCGGGTAACGACCGAACGGACGCATCCAGCGCGCACCATGCCCCACACACCGGGCACGCGGGACATGCAGGGCAGGCCCGGCCCCCGCACCCGTACAGCGACGCGGACACCGAGCGCTGGGCCGTCGAGCCCGACAAGCGCCCCGGCCGTACGGCCTTCCAGCGCGACCGCGCCCGCGTCCTGCACTCCGCCGCGCTGCGCCGCCTCGCAGGCAAGACCCAGGTCGTCACCCCCGGCGAGCGGACCCTCGGATGGGACGCCAGCCCCCGCACCCGACTGACCCACTCGCTCGAGTGCGCGCAGGTCGGCCGGGAACTCGGCGCCGCGCTCGGCTGCGACCCCGACCTCGTCGAGGCCGCCTGCCTCGCCCACGACCTCGGCCACCCGCCCTTCGGGCACAACGGCGAGCAGGTCCTCAACGACTTCGCCAAGGACTGCGGAGGCTTCGAGGGCAACGCACAGTCGCTCCGCCTCCTCGCCCGCCTCGAGCCCAAGCGGTTCATGCCCGGCGACGGCGGCGGAGAGCCGGTCAGCGTCGGGCTGAACCTCACCCGCGCGGCCCTGGACGCCGCCACCAAATACCCCTGGCCGCGCGGCGGCCACCCCACAGACCCCGACTCCCCGAAGTTCGGTGTCTACGAGGACGACCTGCCCGTGTTCACCTGGCTGCGACAGGGCGCCCCGCCACAGCGCCAGTGCTTCGAGGCCCAGGTGATGGACTGGTCCGACGACGTGGCCTACTCCGTCCACGACGTCGAGGACGGCCTGCACGCAGGCCACCTCGACCCCAACATGCTGCTCGCCGAGCCCGAGCGCCGGGAGATCTTCGCCTGCGCCGCCCGCCGCTACGCCCCGCCCGGCACGGAGCCTGCCGAGCTCGCCGAGGCCCTCGACCGGCTGGTCGACCAGCAGTGGTGGCCGCACGGCTACGACGGATCCGCCGTCGCCCAGGCCCGCCTGAAGGACGCGACCAGCCAGCTCATCGGCCGTTTCTGTCTCGCCGCGGAGGGCGCGACCCGCCAGGCGTACGGCAACGGCAGGCTCACCCGGTACGCCGCCGAGCTGGTCGTTCCGCGCAACGCCCGCCTGGAATGCGCGGTGCTCAAGGCCGTCGCCGACCTGTACGTCATGCAGCGTGCGGAGCAGGAACGGGTACGTGCAGAGCAGCGGATCATCCTGGCGGAGCTGGCGGAGGCGCTCAGCGCCCGCGCACCCGACGGCCTCGACCCGCAGTACCGCGCGCTGCACGCGGCCGCCGGGGACGACCGGGCGCGGCAGCGGGTCGTCGTCGACCAGATCGCCGCGCTCACCGACGCCTCGGCCCGCGGGCTGCACGCGCGCGTGGCGGGCGGGGCGCCGTAGGCGGCGGGCAGGAGTGCAGCGTGCAGAAGCGCGAGGTACCGGAGCGCAGCGGGCAGGAGCGCAATGTGCAGGAGCGCGAGGTGCAGCAGCCGAGTGGACAGGAGGGCATAAGCGGGAGCGCAGGGGGCACGGCGGCGACCGGCGCGGCGCAGTTCCCCTTCCCGCGGCACGCCCCGTGCGGGAGGCTCGCTTGAGGCGAGCAGTGCGGGGGACGATGGACACAGGCTTAATGCCCGGCAGCGAGGAGGCACCAAGTGGTCGACGCACATCAGACGTTCGTCATCGTCGGGGGAGGGCTGGCCGGGGCGAAGGCGGCCGAGACGCTGCGCTCGGAGGGCTTCACCGGCCGGGTCATCCTCATCTGCGACGAGCGCGACCACCCCTACGAGCGCCCGCCCCTGTCCAAGGGCTATCTCATCGGCAACGACGAGCGAGACAGCGTCTTCGTCCACGAGCCCGCCTGGTACGCCCAGGCCGAGATCGAGCTCCACCTCGGCCAGCCCGCCATCCGGCTCGACCGTAACGCCAAGGCCGTGACCCTCGGCGACGGCACCCGCATCCACTACGACAAGCTGCTGCTCGCCACCGGCGCGGAGCCCCGCCGCCTCGACATCCCCGGTACCGACCTCGCCGGAGTCCACCACCTGCGCAGGCTCGCCCATGCCGACCGGCTGCGCGGCGTCCTCGCCACCCTCGGCCGGGACAACGGCCACCTGGTCATCGCGGGCGCCGGCTGGATCGGCCTCGAAGTCGCGGCCGCGGCCCGCGGCTACGGCGCCGAGGTCACCGTCGTCGAGCCCCAGCCCACGCCGCTGCACACCGTCGTCGGCCCCGAGATGGGAGCGCTGCTCACCGATCTGCACAGCGAGCACGGAGTCCGCTTCCGCTTCGGCGTCCGGCTCACCGAGATCACGGGACAGGACGGCATGGTGCTCGCCGCCCGCACCGACGACGGCGAGGAGCAGCCGGCCCACAGCGTCCTCGCGGCGATCGGCGCCGCCCCGCGCACCGGCCTCGCCGAGGCCGCGGGCCTGGCCCTGGTCGACCGGGCCGACGGCGGCGGCATCGCCGTCGATGCCACCCTGCGCACCTCCGACCCGGACATCTACGCGGCCGGGGACGTGGCCGCCGCCGAGCACCCGCTCTTCGGCGCCCGGATCCGCGTCGAGCACTGGGCCAACGCTCTCAACGGCGGCCCGGCGGCGGCCCGCGCCATGCTCGGCCGGCAGGTGTCGTACGACAGGGTGCCGTACTTCTTCTCCGACCAGTACGACGTCGGGCTCGAGTACTCCGGCTACGCGCCCCCCGGCTCGTACGACCAGGTGCTGCTCCGCGGCGACGTCGCCAAGCGCGAGTTCATCGCCTTCTGGCTCAGCGAGGGGCGGGTCCTGGCGGGCATGAACGTCAACGTCTGGGACGTCACCGAGCCGATCCAGCAGCTCATCCGCTCCGGGCAGCCCGTCGACCAGGACGCGCTCGCCGACCCTGCCGTCCCCTTGGCCTCGCTGATCGCGGGACAAGGCGCCTGATGGGCCACGCGGACACGGCCTCCGGCGCGCGCGCCGACACGCCGCCCGTCACCTTCGACGACATACGGGACGCCGCCGAACGGCTCAAGGGTGTCGCCCACCGCACCCCCGTGCTGCGCTCCAGGACCCTCGACCGCCTCGTCGGCGCCGAGACCTTCCTCAAGTGCGAGAACTTCCAGCGGATCGGCGCCTTCAAGTTCCGCGGCGCCTACAACGCGATCTCGCGGCTGTCGCCCGCTCAGCTGAGCCGCGGCGTCGCCGCGTACTCCTCGGGCAACCACGCCCAGGCGGTCGCGCTGGCGGCCCGGGAGGCCGGCAGCACCGCGGTCATCGTCATGCCCGAGGACGCACCCCCGTCCAAGGTCGCGGCGACGGCCGGATACGGGGCCGAGATCGTCACCTACGACCGCTACACCGGCGACCGCGTGGCCATCGGCGAGCAGCTGGCGGCGGAGCGCGGCCTCGCGCTGATCCCTCCGTACGAGCATCCGCACGTCATCGCGGGGCAAGGCACGGTCGGTCTGGAGCTGATGGAGGAGGCCGGTGAGCTCGACGCGCTGCTGACCCCGGTCGGGGGCGGCGGGCTGATGGCGGGCTGCGCCACGGCCGCGACCGCGCTCGCCCCCCGTATCCGCATGATCGGGGTCGAGCCGGAGGCGGGGGACGACACCAAGCGGTCGCTGGAGGCCGGGCACCGGGTGTCCATTCCCGTGCCGCGGACCATCGCCGACGGCCAAGCGCTCCAGACTCCGGGCGAGTTGGCGTTCTCGATCAACCAGCGGCTGCTCGAGGACGTGCTGCTGGTCAGCGACGACGAGATCCTCGCAGCGATGCGGCTGGCCTTCGAGCGGCTGAAGATCGTGATCGAGCCCAGCGGCGCAACCGCGCTCGCCGCGCTGCTGGCCGGGAAGCTCGACCCGCTGCCGCCCCGCGTCGGAGTGGTGATCTCCGGCGGGAACATCGGGCTGCCGCGGTTCCTGGAGCTGATGGGCGGCTGAGGGCTCGGCCGGCCGGCGGGGCGTGGTCGCCTGACGCGCCGCGCGGGGCTGTCGGACCCCGGCCGTAGAATTCACGCGTGGCAGGCAGGATCATCGATGACGACGTGAAGGCGGTCAGGGACGCGGTCCCGATCGACGCCGTCGTATCCGAGTACCTCCAGCTGCGCAACGCCGGAGGCGGAAACCTCAAAGGGCTCTGCCCCTTTCATGATGAGAAGTCCCCCTCCTTTCATGTCAGTCCGAGCAAGGGGCTCTACCACTGCTTCGGCTGCCAAGAGGGCGGCGACACCCTCGACTTCATCATGAAGGTCGACCACCTGTCCTTCTCCGAGGCCGTCGAGCGGCTCGCCGCCCAGGCCGGGATCACCCTCCGCTACGAGGAGGGCGGCTACACCCCAGGACGCCAGCAGGGCGAGCGGATCCGGCTCGTCGAGGCCCACAAGATCGCCACGCAGTTCTACATCGAGCAGCTCGAAAGACCAGAGGCCGAGATCGGCCGTACGTTCCTGGCCTGCCGCGGCTTCGACCAGGCCGCCGCCCAGCACTTCGCGGTCGGCTACGCCCCGGCCGGCTGGGACCACCTCGTCCGCTTCCTACGCGGCCGCGGCTTCAGCGACAAGGAGCTGATCCTCTCCGGCCTCGCCCAGGACGGCCGCCGCGGCCCCATCGACCGCTTCCGCGGCCGTCTGATGTGGCCCATCCGGGACATCACCGGCGAGGTCGTCGGCTTCGGCGCCCGCAAGCTCCGCGAGGACGACAACGGACCCAAGTACCTCAACACCCCCGAGACCCCGCTCTACAAGAAGTCCCACGTTCTGTACGGCATCGACCTCGCCAAGAAGGACATCGCCAAGACCAGCCGCGCCGTCGTCGTCGAGGGCTACACGGACGTCATGGCCTGTCACCTCGCCGGGGTCACCACCGCCATCGCCACCTGCGGCACCGCCTTCGGAGGCGACCATGTGAAGATCCTGCGGCGGCTGCTGATGGACAACGCCGCCGCGGAGGTGGTCTTCACCTTCGACGGCGACGCCGCCGGGCAGAAGGCTGCGCTCCGCGCCTTCGAGGACGACCAGAAGTTCGCCGCCGAGACCTCCATCGCCATCACCCCCGGCGGCATGGACCCCTGCGAACTCCGCCTCGCGGAAGGCGACGACGCGGTCAAGGCCCTGGTCGACTCCCGCACCCCGCTCTTCGCCTTCGCGCTGAAGTCCATCGTCTCCCGCTACAACCTGGACACCGAGGAAGGGCGCATCGCCGCCGTCGACGCCGCGGTGCCCGTCGTCGCGGCGATCAAGAACACCGGGCTGCGCGACCGTTACGCGATCCGGCTCGTCGGCATGGTCGGCATCAACAGCCAGGCCGAGGAGCAGGCCATCATCCGGCGGGTGCGCGCCCTGGCCCGCAGTCGCGACAGCCACGGCCATGACGGACCCCAGGACCGTGGCCGTACGGGCCATCGCGGCGCGCCGGGGCAGCGGCCGCCCGCCCAGCCCGCAGGCGCCGGGCCCGGCCCCCAGCCGTCGCGCGGCCCGGCCCTGAACCTCCGCAGCCCGGCCCACCGCGTCGAGCGCGAGCTGCTCAAACTCGCCCTCCAGCGCCCGGACTTGGTCTCCCCGGCCTTCGACGCCTACGGCGCCGACGAGTTCACCGCCCCGCCCTACGCGACCGTCCGGCTGGCCATCGAGGCGGCCGGGGGAGCGTCGGCGGCCGACGGTGACTATCTGGCGCGGGTCCGCGAGGCCGCCCCCGACGACTCGGTGCGCGCCCTGGTCACCGAGCTCGCGGTCGAGCCGCTGCACACCCGCCGCGACCCCGACGAGCTGTACGCGGGCACGCAGCTGGTGGCCGTACGGCTCGCCGCGGTGAACCGCCGGGTGGCCGAACTCCACGCCCAGCTCCGCAGGCTGGAGAGCGGGCAGCAGTCTTCGGCCGTGGTCGCGGTCCAGAACGAGCTCAAGGTGCTCCAGGACTACGGCAGGTCTCTCCAGGACCGCGGCGCCGCAGCGCTCTAGTCCGCCGGCAGTCCCGCCTGCCCTCAGGCCGCCCGCAGCCCGCCCGCAGCCCGCCCCCGGGGCCGCCCGCCGTCCGACCGCCGTGGCCCACCGCCCCCTGATCCCATGCGAGTTGCTGTAGTCGCCCGGACGCGCCGGGTCACATTCCTCTCAGAAAGTGGACGCAGACCTCTCGTGGCGGGCATGTGTCGTACTCCACACTGGTGAGCGGTGCCTGAGTCATCGGAGCGCGGCGGGCCCGGTCGGTCGGGACCGGAAGCCCCTGCGGATCCGCATCAGACGTACGGGACGGACGGCGGCCCGGCCGCAACCGTTCCGCTGCCGCATGCCCCCGATCCGGCAGCGCTCACCCTGGAGGTCGCCCCCGTGCAGACCCAGACCCAGCCCCTGAACGGCGCGCTCACCACGGTGCCGCCGCAGACCCTCGTCCCCCGCCGTCCGGAGTCCGGCGGCGCGCCCCCGCCGGCGCCCGAAGTCGCCGGGATAGCCGCCGAGATCCTCGTCGAGGAGATAGCCCCCGTGCTGCCGCCGCGCATCGACACCGGCGGGCCGTCCTCCGACCTGTTCCGCCAGTACCTCCGCGAAATCGGCCGGATCCCGCTGCTCTCCGCGGCCGAAGAGGTCGAACTCGCCTGCCGCGTCGAGGCCGGGCTCTTCGCCGAGGAGAAGCTCAGCAACACCCCCGACCTCGACTCCCAGCTCGCCGTCGACCTCGACAAGCTGGTCGTCCTCGGCCGGATGGCCAAGCGCCGCCTCATCGAGGCCAACCTCCGCCTGGTCGTGTCGGTCGCCAAGCGCTACATCGGCCGCGGCCTGACCATGCTCGACCTCGTCCAGGAGGGCAACCTCGGCCTGATCAGAGCCGTCGAGAAGTTCGACTACGCCCGCGGCTTCAAGTTCTCCACCTATGCCACCTGGTGGATCCGCCAGGCCATGTCCCGAGCCCTCGCCGACCAGGCACGTACGATCCGCGTGCCCGTCCACGTCGTCGAACTGATCAACCGGGTCGTGCGGGTGCAGCGCCGGATGCTCCAGGAGCGCGGCTACGAGCCCAGTCCCGAAGAGGTCGCCGCTCACCTCGACCTCTCCGAGGAGCGGGTCAGCGAGGTGCTGCGGCTGGCCCAGGAACCAGTGTCGCTGCACGCCCCCGTCGGCGAGGAGGAGGACGTCGCCCTCGGCGATCTCATCGAGGACGGCGACGCCACCTCACCCGTCGAGTCCGCCGCATTCCTGCTGCTGCGCGAGCACTTGGAGGCCGTGCTCTCCACGCTCGGCGAGCGCGAACGCAAGGTCGTGCAGCTGCGGTACGGGCTGGCCGACGGGCGGCCACGCACGCTCGAGGAGATCGGCCGCATCTTCGGCGTGACCCGCGAGCGGATCCGCCAGATCGAGTCCAAGACCCTCAACAAGCTCCGCGACCACGCCTTCGCGGAGCAGCTGCGCGGCTACCTCGACTGAGCCGGGACCGACAGGGCCCCGCCGACCATTTCGAGTGGGTCGCCTCCCGCATCGAGTCGGCGCACTCCGGTGTGCGTAGCATCGAGCGCCTTCCCCCGGGGGACCCCCATGGCAGTCCTCCCGCTCCGCTCCACGCCAACTTGCATCCACGCAGGTCAAGGGCGGTGCGGGGTCAGTCGACCTCCGCCACCGCCTGCGCGAACTGGGCCGCGTACAGCCTGGCGTAGGCGCCGTCCGCCGCCAGCAGCTCCGCGTGTGTGCCCTGCTCCACGATCGACCCGTTCTCCATCACCAGGATCACGTCGGCGTCGCGGATCGTGGACAGCCGGTGGGCGATGACGAAGCTGGTCCTGCCGTGGCTGAGGTTCGCCATGGCCCGCTGGATCAGCACCTCGGTGCGGGTGTCCACCGAGCTGGTCGCCTCGTCGAGCACCAGGATCACCGGGTCGGAGAGGAAGGCACGGGCGATGGTGATCAGCTGCTTCTCGCCCGCGCTGACGCCCGTACCCTCGTCGTCGATCACCGTGTCGTAGCCGTCGGGCAGGGTGCGGATGAAGCGGTCGGCGTGCGCGGCCCGCGCCGACTCCTCGATCTGCTCGCGCGTCGCCTTCTCGCTCCCGTACGCGATGTTCTCCGCGATCGTGCCGCCGAACAGCCAGGTGTCCTGGAGCACCATGCCGATCCCGGAGCGCAGTTCCTCCCGCGACATCGCCGCTGCGTCCACCCCGTCGAGGGTGATCCGGCCGCCGCTCACCTCGTAGAACCGCATCAGCAGATTGACGAGCGTGGTCTTGCCGGCACCGGTCGGGCCGACGATGGCGACCGTCTGGCCCGGCTCGACCGTCAGCGACAGGTCCTCGATGAGCGGCTTGTCCGGCTCGTAACGGAAGGACACCTCCTCCAGCGCGACCTTGCCGCGTGCCTCCAACGGCCGCTGCGAGGAGGCCGGTTCGGGCGACTGCTCGTCCGCGTCCAGCAGCTCGAAGACCCGCTCGGCGGACGCCACGCCCGACTGCACGAGGTTCGCCATCGAGGCGACCTGCGTCAGCGGCATGGAGAACTGCCGGGAGTACTGGATGAAGGCCTGCACGTCACCGATGGACAGCGCACCCGAGGCGACCCGCAGCCCGCCGACGACCGCCACCAGGACGTAGTTGAGGTTGCTGACGAACATCATCAGCGGCTGCATGCTCCCGCTGATGAACTGCGCCTTGAAACCGGCCTTGAAGAGGGCGTCGTTCTGTTCGGCGAAGGCCCGAGCCGACTCCTCCTGCCGCCCGAAGACCTTCACCAGGGTGTGCCCGGTGTACATCTCCTCGATGTGCGCGTTCAGCTTGCCGGTGGACCTCCACTGCTGCACGAACTCCGGCTGCGCCCGCTTGCCCGCCCGGGTCGCCACGAAGGCCGACAGCGGTACGGTCACCAGCGCGACCAGCGCCAGCAGCGGCGAGATCCAGAACATCATCACCAGCACGCCCACGATCGTCAGCAGGGAGTTGATGAGCTGTCCCATCGTCTGCTGCAGCGTCTGGCCGATGTTGTCGATGTCGTTGGTGGCCCGGCTGAGCACCTCACCCCGCTTCTGCCGGTCGAAGTACGACAGCGGCAGCCGCGACAGCTTCGCCTGCACCTGCTCGCGCATCCGGAACACAGTGCGGTTGATGGCCCGGTTGGACAGCCGGGTGGCGACCAGCATCAGCACCCCGGCGACCAGGAAGATGGCGAGCGCGGACAGCAGGACGCCGCCCACCGCACCGAAGTCGATGCCCTGCCCCGGCGTGAAGTCCGTCCCCGAGAGCATGTCGGCGACTCCTTCGTCGCCCCGGTCCCGCATGCCCTGGAGCGCCTGCTCCTTGGTGAGCCCGTCCGGCATCCGCTCCCCGACGATCCCCGCGAAGACCAGGTCGGTGGCGTCGCCGAGGATCTTCGGCCCGGCCACCGAGAGCGCGACGCTGCCCACCCCGGCCGCCAGCATCGCGTACAGCGTGACCCGCTCCGGCCTGAACTGCCGCAGCAGCCGTTTGCCCGACCCCTTGAAGTCCATCGAGCGCTGAGCGGGACCCCCGCCCATCATGCGCGCCATCGGTCCCCCGCCGCTCATGCCGCCTCTGCCTCCGTCAACTGGGAGAGCACGATCTCCCGGTAGGTCTGGTTGCCGTCCATCAGTTCGTGGTGATGCCCGGTGCCGACGACCCGGCCCTCGTCGAGGACCACGATCCGGTCGGCGTCGCGGATCGTGGACACCCGCTGGGCCACGATCACCACGGTCGCCTCCGCCGTCTCGCGCGCCAGCGCCGCCCGCAGGGCCGCGTCCGTCGCGTAGTCCAGCGCGGAGAAGGAATCGTCGAAGAGATAGATCTCCGGGCGCTGCACCAGAGTCCGCGCGATCGCCAGTCGCTGCCGCTGCCCGCCGGAGACGTTCGTGCCGCCCTGCGCGATGGGCGCGTTCAGCCCGCCCTCCAGCCGGGACACGAAGTCCTTCGCCTGCGCCACCTCCAGCGCGTGCCACAGCTCCTCGTCCGTCGCGTCGGGCCGCCCGTACCGCAGGTTCGTCGCGACCGTCCCGGAGAAGAGATACGGCTTCTGCGGCACAAGCCCCACGGTCCTCGCCAGCAGTACGGGGTCCAGCGTCCGTACGTCCTCGCCGTCGACCAGCACCTGACCGCCCGTTGCGTCGAACAGCCGCGGTACGAGCCCCAGCAGCGTCGACTTGCCGCTGCCCGTCGACCCGATGACCGCCGTGGTCTCGCCGGGCCGCGCGACCAGATCGACGCCGTGCAGCACCGGCGCCTCCGCGCCCGGGTAGCGGAAGTCCGCACCGCGTACGGCGAGATGGCCGTGGCGCGCGAGGCGGGTCACCGGCTCGGTGGGCGGCACCACGCTCGACTCGGTGTCCAGCACCTCCTCGATGCGCTCGGCGCACACCTCGGCCCGCGGCACCATCATGAACATGAAGGTGGCCATCATCACGGCCATCACGATCTGCATCAGATAGGCGAGGAACGCGGTCAGCGCGCCGATCTGCATCCCACCGCCGTCGATCCGGTGCGCACCGAACCAGACCACGGCAACGCTGGAGAGGTTCACCACCGTCATCACCGTCGGGAACATCAGCGCCATCAGTCGCCCGGTGGACAGCGACACATCGGTGAGTTCGGTGTTGGCCCTGCCGAATCGCTCCTGCTCGTACGTGTCGCGCACGAAGGCCCGGATCACGCGGTTGCCGGTGATCTGTTCGCGCAGCACCCGGTTGACCGTGTCGAGGCGCACCTGCATGGTGCGGAACAGCGGCCGCATTTTCCGGATGATCAGGCTCACGGCCACACCCAGCACCGGCACGACCGCCAGCAGTACGGCGGACAGCTGCACATCCTGCCCGAGCGCCATGATGATCCCGCCCACGCACATGATCGGCGCCGAGACCATCAGCGTGAACGCCATGAGCACCAGCATCTGCACCTGCTGGACGTCATTGGTGGTCCGGGTGATCAGCGAGGGCGCCCCGAAGGTCCCCACCTCGCGGGCCGAGAAGCTCTGCACCCGGTCGAAGACGGCCGCCCGCACGTCCCTTCCCAGAGCCGAGGCGGTGCGCGCTCCGAAGTAGACGGCTCCGACGTTGCCGACCACCTGAAGCAGGCTGACGGCGATCATGATGCCGCCGAACTGCAGGATGTAGCCCGTATCGCCCTGTACGACACCGTTATCGATGATGTCGGCGTTGAGGGTCGGCAGGTAGAGGGTGGCGGTCGTCTGCACGAGCTGCAGCAGAACGAGCCAGGCTATGGGGCGTCTGTACGGCCCGAGGTGCGTCCGCAGGAGTCGGATCAGCACAAGGAGTCTCCCTTCGGTCGGTGCCTGTGCACTGCGCTCCAGGGGGACAACCTTGCTGCCTCAACTTCGGTTGAGGTCAAATGAGTTTCGTTGCAATCCGCGCTCTGCGCCCCCGTCTGCCCTACGTTATCCGCCAGTGGGCGAACGCTCCGGGGCGGGCCTGTGGGACGGGCCCGTGAGGCGCCGTCCGCCTCCGGCCCGGGGTCGTTATCCGGACCTGGCGAAGGAGCCCGGGTGGGTCTCCTCGCGCACCGCCGCGAACTGCTGCCGTACGGCCTGTCCCACCGCGAGCCCGTCGCCCGGATCGTCCGTGGGATCCGCCGAACCCGGCTCGAAGACCTGCGCCGAGGGCCCTTGCCAGAGCGGAGGCTGCTGCGGTGACAACCTGCCCTCCGCAACGCCGAGGGCCCAGGCCGCCTGCCGGGCCGCGCCCAGCGCCGCGTAGTCGGCGGCCTGCGGGAAGACCACCTGCGCCCCGAAGAGCGCGGGCGCCATGGCCTGCACGGCCGGCAGCTCGGCGGCCGCACCGAGGAGGAACACCCGCTGGACGGCGACCCCG
This sequence comes from Streptomyces sp. 8N616, assembly GCF_052246385.1. Taxonomy (NCBI): domain Bacteria; kingdom Bacillati; phylum Actinomycetota; class Actinomycetes; order Kitasatosporales; family Streptomycetaceae; genus Streptomyces; species Streptomyces sp. 8N616. The sequence continues at coordinate 71,506 of NZ_JBQQBY010000037.1, forward strand.
CGGGCGCGCAGCACGTCCAGCGCGTCCGCCAGACCGCACAGCATGCCCTCGAACGCCGCCCGCGCCAGGTGCTCCGGCTTCATGCTCTCCCGCCGCAGGCCCGCGAGGGTCCCGGCGGTGTGCGGCAGGTACGGGGTCCGCTCGCCCTCGAGGTAGGGGAGCAGCACCAGGCCGTGCGAGCCGGGCGTCGACTTGAGCGCGAGCGCGGACAGCCCGTCCAGGTCCGTGCCGAGCAGCTCGGCGGTCCCGCGCAGCACGCGCACCGCGTTCAGCGTGTGCACGACGGGCAGGTGCATGCCGGTCGCGTCGGCGAAGGAGGTGATCGTCCCCGTCGAGTCCGCCAGGGCCTCCTGGTGCACGGCGAAGATCGACCCGGAGGCGCCGAGCGAGACCACCGCGTCGCCGAGACCGACCCCGAGCCCGAAGGACGCGGCCATCGTCTCGCCCGTACCGGCGGAGATCAGCAGCCCCTCGGGCGTCGTGCCCGCGGGCTCGGCGGGGCCGAGCACATCCGGCAGGGCCACGGAGCGGCCGAGCGCCAGCTCGACGAGATCCGGGCGGTACGCGCCGGTGGCCGCCGACCAGTAGCCGGTGGCCGAGGCGCCACCCCGGTCGGTGGTCTGCCGCGCGGGCCGCCCCAGCAGCTGCCACACCAGCCAGTCGTGCGGCTGCAGCACGGCGGCGGTGCGCCGGGCCGAGTCGGGCTCGCTCCGCGCCAGCCAGCGCAGCTTGGCCACGGGCTGCGCGGCCGTCGGCACGGCCCCCACGGCCTCGGCCCATGCCGTACGCCCGCCCAGCGCGTCGATCAGATCGGCGGCCGCGGACTGCGCCCGCTTGTCGTTGCCGAGCAGTGCGGGCCGTACGAGGGAGCCGTCGGTGTCGAGCGGCACAAGGCCGTGCTGCTGGGCGGACACCCCGATGGCCTGCACGCCCTCGAGCACCCCACCGGTCGCCGCCTCACCGAGCGACATCAGCCACGCCTGCGGATCGATCTCGGTCCGCTTCTTCCCGCCGCCGCTGGTGGCGTCCCCCTCACCGTCGGTGGGGTGCGGGGCGTACCCCTGCCTGAGCACGGCACCGGTGTCGGTGTCGCAGACGACGATGCGTGTGTACTCGGACGAGCTGTCCAGACCGGCGACTATCCCCATGCGGACAGATGATGCCGTACCGCTCGCACTCTGCGACCGGCACGGCAGACGGTATGTCGGACCGCCGCTCCGCGTGGCCGGATGCTGCCCTTGTTGTACGGCGTTATACGGCCCCGCGCCCGCTCGGCGGGCGCCCCGACGTGACAGTGATCACATGGGCAGGCAGGGCGGACAGGCCCGGTCAGAGGCCTGGAACCGGCCGGTCCGCCGCAGGTGCGGAGCCGGCCGGGCCGTGGCGTTACGTGTTGGTGGTGCCCCAGTCGTCCTCTTCCGGTGCGCGCTGGTCGCGCAGTGAGCGGACGCGGTCCGTGACCGAGCTCGGGAGGCGGTCGCCCACTCTGGCGCTGACCGATTCCACCGCCCTCGACGCGACGCGGCGCCCATTTGTCGCCGCGGCCTCCGCGGCGTTACGGACCGCCGGGTTCTGGGCGACCTGCCGCGCGGACTTGAGCAGCTGCTCGTACCGCTCCCGCCCCGCGTGCGCCCCCAGCACGTAACCGACAGCCAGACCGGTGATGAACGTGAGCCGGTACCGCATGGCTTCCACCCTTCACTCGACGCGTACAGAGCGCATGCCCCGCCGGGCGGGCACCGATGCGAATACGGATTTCGGGGCACCCCCTGGCATGCGCTAATGTATTGCTCGCAGCGAGGGAACGCCCGCGGAGAAACAGCTGGGCGGATCCGAGCGGAGCAGTCCCCTGTAGCTCAATTGGCAGAGCAGCCGGCTGTTAACCGGCAGGTTACTGGTTCGAGTCCAGTCGGGGGAGCACAGGATGAAGGCCCCCGCCCGGGGGGCCTTTTTTCATGGCTTCACGGACCCGGGAACCGCGGGCACCGTGATCGATGTCCTCCAGTCCGGGTGACCGCAGCCCACACGGGCGGCAGATCCTATGAGCAGCTATGCTGCGGCAGACGGCGCGCACAGATGTGCGCGGCGCGCCGATACGGGGCGGTAGCTCAGCCGGTTAGAGCAGCGGACTCATAATCCGTCGGTCGTGGGTTCGAGTCCCACCCGCCCCACCCCGGCGCCCGCTCGCAAAAACGTTCTGACCTGCATAAACGCAGAAGTGAGGGCCTTCGGCGCATCGCCGAGGGCCCTCACTGTAGCCCCGAACCAAGATCCAGGGGCCCTACAGGGGCCCGGAGGGTCCCGGTCGCGTCACGGAGGCCCTACGCGGCCTCCCCGCGCGCTTTCTGATCTTGTCCCTCGGTGTCACCCGCGGCAGGCGGCTGGGGACTCCATCCTTCGGGGGCCGTGCCCATCGCGCGGTCGACGAAGAAGCGGATGAGCGTGAACTGCGGCCGCTCGTCTTCCGGGTATTGGTCGTTGAGGTTGTCCACCCGGAAGACCTCGAGGCCTTCGCTCGCGCAGTGGTCCCGTATCCACTTCGTCGCAGCGTTGGTTGCGTGCTCCGGGCCGCCGGCGGTTCTGGGCTCGCCGAGCAGGTCCCCGTCGTGCCGGGTCTTCGCCCCGATGACCCAGCGTCCGCCGCTGTAGCGGGCGCCATGGGCGTTGAGGACGACTACGTCGTCGCGGAACGCCTGGCTCGGGATGTCGAGCGGCTGGCGCACGTCGTAGGAGACGTCGCGGGGTTCGCGGACGTGATGGACTCGGCTTCACGGCGTGCGAGCTGGGGCAGGACGCTGGTGTAGGTGTCCGAGGTGATCTGGCGTGAGCTGTATCCCAGCCGCTCCTGGACCACCTTGATGTCGTTGCCTTCGAGCAGGGACAGGCTGGCCGAGATGTGCCGAAGGTCGTGGAGGCGGACCGGGGGCAGGCCGGACAGCTCCACAGGCGCTTGAAGCGTCGGCTCACCCAGTCCGGGTGGAGAGCATCGCGGTCTCGTGGGTGAAGACGCGGTCGGACTCGATCCAGGCTTCTGCTCCGGACCACTCCTCGCGCGACTGGTTCTGCTTCGCGCGCCACTGCGTCAGGACTTCATCCCCTCGCGCTGGAGCTGGTGCCAGACCTTGCGGGCTCCATAGACCCCGTAGTTGGTCTCGTGGATCGCCGGATCTCGGCGGCCAGTTCGGCGTCGCGCAGGGATCGGGCCGAGGGCGGGCGGCGCTTGGACGCGTAGTACGTCGGGGCCGCAACCGGGGTGCCGGCCCACGCCAACGTGCGGCAGATCGGCTCCACGCCGAAGCGGTCGCGATGGGTGTCGATGAAGCGGATCAGCGCGGCGGTCGGGGGTCGAGTCCGGCTGCGAAAAAAGCGGCGGCGGCCTTGAGGATGTCGTTCGCGCGCCGTAGTTCGGCGTTCTCTTTCTCCAGTTGCCGGATCCGCTCGGACTCCCGGCAGGCGGCCGCGGCCTGCGGGTCTCTCCGGGCTTCGTCCTTCTTCACCCAGTGCCGCAGGGCCTGGGGATGGATCCCCAGCAGGTCGCCGACCTCCCGGATGATCCCCGGCCGCCCCTGGGTCTCGCGTTGCTTCTCGGCGACCATCCGCACCGCTCGCTCGATCAGCTCCGGTGGGTACTTCCGCTGGCAGGCATGGCCGCATCCTTCCAGGATCAGCACCCTCTACCGAACCCGGAACGGTTCACTGGCGGGTGTACTGGAGACCGCGATATTCAGCCCTCGGCGTGCCCGGCATGCAAGAGGATGGTCGCCATGAGTCCTTCGGTCCGTCGCGTCGTGCTCGCCGTGGCCGTGCTGGCCGTGGCCATCACCGCCTTCGCCGGAGGAACCTGGCTCATCAGCCAGTTCTGAGTGCGTCGGCTGCCCCGCGGCCGCCACACCGCGGCCGCGGGGCAGCCGCGCGATCAGGACCCGCCTACGGCCTTACGGCTCTTCCACCACCACAGGCCGCCGATCAGAGCGAGCAGGACAGCTCCGATGGCCACCGGAAGCGCGGCGGGCGACCCGTCGTCCTTCTTCTCTGCCGCGTTCGCGCCTTGAGCGGCATCGTCGGCGTTCGAGGCCGATGTCTCCGTTTCGCTCGGAGCCGGGGAGGGCGTCTTTGCGGTGGGGCTCCGGTCGGCGGGTTTGGCGTCCGGTGCCGCGGGCTTCAGTTCGAGGATGGGTGCGGAGTTGCCGTGCCCGTGGCCGCTGGACTTCTCCAGCTCGATCCAGCGGTCCACCCGCCCGTCGCTGTAACTCTGCAGGGTCTTGAAGGCCAGGGACTTCGCCTTCGGCAGCTGCCGGATCGTGACGGTGTATTCGGCGTCCTCGCCCTTGGCGACGGCCGGACCGGAGACGGTGTAGCTGTCGTCGTCGCGGGTCAGCTTCCAGCCCTTGGGCCCCTCGCCGTACGTGACGTCGTCGGGGGTGATGCCCTCGGGGAGGAAGGCCTGCAGCTTGGTGATGCCTGCGCTGCTGGACTCCGACTCGGCCACGAAGGTCAGCGTGACGTCCTCGGCCAGGGCGCGCGCGTCCTTCGCGGACACCTCCACGTGCGCGAAGGCGGGGGCGGCGAGAGCGACGGTTGCCGACAGAGCGACAGCGGTGATAGCGGCGAGACGGCGCGCAGAGTGCGCACGGGTGGTGCGGGACAAGGAAACTCCCATGGTCGTGAGGTGGTTCCCGGGCAGGTGCTACGCCCCGGCCCGGGTCATGCGGTGAGGTCGAACCCCGCCGCAGGGGGACCTCGGCGCACCACCGTGTACGCCAGTGCTACGACTTCATGACGAGTCGGCCGCCCTCGCACCCAGGCCGGCCGCAGGGGGCGGCGGCCGACCGGCCGTGTCGGCATCAGTCGCCGCAAGATCCTGATCACGACGGCCGCGATGGCCTGGCGAGCCGTACCCGCCAGGCGGGCCACCCCATGGCAAGCGGCATCCGCACGGTGCAGACACCAGCCCACGATCAGCGCCGCGGCGGTGTGAGCAGCCACCATCCACGTGCCGTGGTGCCCGGCGTGCCACGCCTCGTGGGCGTGGAGTGAAGCCTGATGCACTGGCCCGTGACCGACGTGATTGACATGTCCAGCGGACGATTGACCTGTGACGTGTGCAGGAACCGCCCGGTCACCGAGCTGCGCCAGCACCACATGCAGGCCCGCCTGGGCGCCGATGGTCGCCAGGGCCACTGCTGGCAAGGACTGGAAAGCTGGGGCGACCGCGGCGCCGAATGAGTAGAGCAGCCCCGCCGCCAGCAGCGTGCCCGGCCATGGCACCGGTCCACCGGACACCAGGTGGTGTCCGGCCACGGCGAGGACGGTGCTGACCATCGTGAACACCGACGCCCGGGCAACGCAGATCCGCGCGTCGGCGGCCGACCAGCAGTCGACCCGGCGTGCAGCTCGGGGGGAGGAGGGCGTCCACGGCATGGCCGCTCCATCATGAGGCATCCCCAGGGTCCCTACAGGCGCTCCGGCCGAACGCCCGCATTGTCCGCAGGTCTTCCCCGTGTGCGTCGCGGCGACGATATCGGGGGCCTTCGTCCGCCGACCGTCGCCAGACAGCGGGACACCTCCCACCTGTACGTTGAGGGTCCATGCCAGGCTGGAGGAGTCACGCCCCGCCGAGACCAAACGTGTTGGGGCGCACCACGGGGCCAGCCACATCGGCCAGGACGACGGTGCCAGGCGCCGGAACGCAGGTGCGCCCGCTCCTGCGCGAGGGTCGTGGCCTACCGTCTCGGCGTGAGCAGGTACAGCGCGCGGTGCCGACGCACCTGAACAGAGCCTGGACCCGTCCCGTACTCAAGACCGCGTCGTCTCGTCGAACGCTCGAACCGCAGCCAGCGTGCAGGGCCGGTAGCCGGTTCCGCATCCCTCCTGCGGACCGCTCCCTCACGGCAGGTGTGCCTGCGGCACCGAAGAGAATCACCCGCCGAACCGCGGAGCAGCCCGGCAGATGACCCGCGTCGAGGGGGCGACCGGGCACGTCGGAGACAACCGCGCCACCGCCCACGTGGAAACTCGAAACGCGCCTGCCCCAGGGCACCTTCACGGTGTCATGGAAAGCCACTTCCGCCGAACGCCACCCCATCGGCGAGGCGTTCGTCAGCGGCCGGTCACGCCTCGACGGGCATCCAGGTGGCGCCGGCGCTGCCGGTGGACGCATTGCATCTGCTCGCCATGGCTGTGTGGCTGGGCGGCCTGGCCGCCATGCTCACCGTGATGTACCGGGCGCCCGCCGCGGGGAGCCTCGACGCGGACACCGTGGCTCGAGCGCGCGGGGGAACCAGTCGCCGCATCCGCTTCGTCGCCCATCAGCAGGATGGACGGGGCGTCAGGTGCTGCGTGGGGGGCGGGCCTTTCTGACGGTGGCAACTCATCCACCGTTTCCGAAGCCACACAGGAGGAGGGGAGCCCGTCGCTGCGACGTCGTCTGCGCCGCTCGGTAGCCGTCGAGACCCTCATCGCCGTTGCAGTGCTGGCGCTCACTGTCTCGCTCACCAGCACCGAGCCGGGGCGCACTGCGAAGCAGAATGCGGCCGCATCGGTATCCGGGGCCCCGGCCCCACCCCCGGCCGGGAGCTTCGGCCTCGTGTCGTTCACGGTTCCTTTCGACACCGGCGCACCCAACGGTACCGGCAGGGGGAAGGTGGAGATCAATGTCAGCCCGGGCCGTACCGGTCGGAACGAACCCCAGGCAGTCGTCTTCGGACCGGACGACGGCATCGTGACCGTGCCCGAGATGCGGATCACATTCACCAGCACCGCAAAGAACATCGGCCCGCTGGACACGAAGATCAAGAATGCTGGTGGTTATTGAGAGAGCGGAGACCTCCAGCTCCCTACGGCCGGCGAGTGGGAAGTCGCTGTCACGGTGCGCACGTCGGAGATCGACCAGGCCACCGAAACCAAGACGGTGAAGATCGATTAGATCATTGCCCCTGCTTCCTGAGGGGGGCCGGAGCCCCGATCCTCGTCTCACTGCCCGTCAGGCAGCGTGGTGGGCCAGCTCGGCGTGCGGCTTGGCGACGCCGGGAACGGGGGCGGGATCGGCGTGGACCAGCGCGGCCGTCAGTCGGGGGACCTCCTCGGGCCGTGTCTGTCGGGGAGGATCGCGATGGCAGGTCTGCTGCAGCGGCTTCAGGAACGGGAGGACGCCGCCCGCGCGGGTGGAGCGGCTGCGCGAGGAGGCCGCCCGGATGGCCGGGGAATTGGGCGCCGCCGAGGAGGTGTTGAACCGGTTGATCATCACTCGGGAGGCGATCGACGAGGTGTTGGCTGAGCCCGAGGGGGGCGCAGATGCCGTCGCGCCGGCGGTGCCCGCCTTGCCGATCGGGGTGTTGCTCGTGCCGCACCCGCACTCCCGGGACGACGGTGGAGGAGCTGCCGGTCTCCTACCGTGACGGGATGGAGGTGCTCGCCCGCGTCGATCGGCCGCAGCGGGCCGCGACCGACACCGGGAGAGCGGGCGATAACCTGCAGTTCTCCGCGATCGCGCGGCCATTCCGCGATCGCGCGGCCATTCCGCGATCGCGCGGCCATTCCGCGATCAGGCGGTCTCCGCGTGGGGATCGCAGCCACGCGGTCTCCGCGTGGGGATCGCAGCCCCAGCCTGCCATTGGTGTGGCAGGCCCTTGGTTTCTGGTTTCCCCCATCGGGTGTGATCAGCCGAGCGCGGCGGGGGAGTGGGCGTCGCGCAGCAGCAGCTTTGGTTTGCCGGAGCCGTCGGCGAGTACGGTCCAGAGGTCTTTGGTGCCGTCGTCGTGTTGCTGGGCGTAGGCGAGGGTGGAGTTGTCCAGCCAGGCCGCTTGGTCGTCCACGCTGCGGGTTTCGGCCGTGCGGGTGACTCGGTTGGTGGCGAGGTCGAGCACGGAGAGCCGCCAGCCCCGGGTCGAGTCGCCGTTGATCGGTGCTTTGAACGCGATCCTGGTCCCGTCGGGCGAGAGCGAGGGGCATTCGACGTGGTCGCGCAGGGTGCGGACGGTTCGCGCGGCGAAGTCACCTTGGACCAGGTAGCGGTGACCCTTGGTGTACATGGTTGCGTAGAAGGTGTTGTCGTCGTCGGTGAAGGTCACTCCCCAGTAGTTGACGTCGACCGACTGATATGGCTTGCCGTCCTTGGTGACGGCGAAGGTTTCCAGTGTCTTGAACAGGGTTCCCGTCTTGGTGTCGTAGATCCCGGTGCGGGTGGAGAAGTCGAGGGTGGCGTAGCTGTCGCCGCCGACGAAGGCGGTCCAGGAGACCATGCGGCCGCTGGTCGAGACGCGGACCCGGTTGGGGATGCCGCTGACCGGGATGGCTTTGCGCTCCTTGAGGTCCGCATCGAGGACGCGCATCGTCACGGTGCCGAGTATCCCGTCGGCGTAGAGGCAGGCGACGGTACCCGCGGCGGCGTAGATGCGATCGCACTTGGTCTTCGACACCGCGCGGGTGCCGCCCGGGTTGTCCCTGTCGACCGTGGTCACCTGCCCGGTGCTCATCAGGGTCAGTAGCCGCGGGCCCGGCGCCAGCGACACCGTCTGGGCTGTGGCGGGCGCGTCGGGGGCCTTGGCCGATGAGCTGAGCCGGACGTAGCCGATCGCGACGCCGGCGAGTGCGATGGTGGCGGCCACCGTGGTGGCGATGCGAGCCGTGCGCCCGAACCGGCGCCGTGCGGGTGCTGGGATCAGCTGCGGCGTCTCGGTGTCGATCGTGGACTGCTCGCTCATGCGGTCACCTCGGTGTCGGTAGTGGTGGTGGATTGGTTGATCAGCAGGAATGCCGTGGCCACAACGGCCAGCACCGCAACGGCGGCGGCGCACCGGCTGGCGGTGACCGGGCCCCACAGCTGCCATGCGAGTCCGAACAGGACTGAGGAGGCGAGGTAGGCGAGGGCCTGTCCGGTCTGGATCAGCGCGATGCCGGTGGTGCGCAGATGTTCGGGCAGCACCGGACCTGCCAGCGCCATCAGTACGCCGTCGGTCGCTGCGTAGAAGAAGCCGTAGAGGAGCAGCACCAGTGCCAGGAGTGGCCAGCCGTGCAGTGGGCCGAACAGGAGCAGGTAGACGACGACCAGCGTGGTGTAGCCGCCGAGCACGATGGGCACCCGGCCGATCCGGTCGGCCAGCGCCCCGATGGGGATCGCCAGCAGGAGATAGGCCAGGCTGGTGCCGACCGCGAGCAGGGGGAACCAGCCGAGTGAGATCTCCTCTCGGCGTTGGAGGAGCAGGTAGACGAAACCGTCGCCGATGACGGCGAAGCCGAGCAGACACGCCGCGATGAGCAGCCGGCGCACCGGCGCGGCCCGCAGCAGTGTCAGGGCCTCCCGGTGGGAGACCACGGCGGTGGGTGGGCGTTCATCGTGCCGGTCCCGGACGAAGAGCACGAGAATCAGCACGCCGAGCGCGGCGATGCAGAAGCTGGTGACCAGGACGGCGTCGAAGGCCTGGCCCGCGGCCGCCAGCACGGCCAGCGCGACCAGCGGCCCCAGGAACGCGCCGAAACTGTCCATCGCCCGGTGCACGCCGAACGCGCGCCCCAGTGCCTGCGGCGGGGCCGACAGGGTGATCAGAGCGTCCCGCGGCGCGGTACGGAGACCTTTGCCCGCCCGGTCGACGGCGATGACCAGCCCGATGGAGCCGGCCGAGCGGCCGACCGCGAGCAGCCCGAGCTTGGCCAGCGCCGACATCGCGTATCCGACGCCCGCCACCGCTTTGGGTTTGCGGACCCGATCCGCGACGTACCCGCCGACGAGCCGCAGCAGCGCCGTGGCGCCGGTGTAGATCCCGTCGATCATGCCGTAGGCCAGAGGACTCATCGAGAGCCCGAAGACCAGGTACACCGGCAGGATTGCGGTGACCATTTCGGCGGAGATGTCGGTCAGCAGGCTGACCGTGCCGAGCGCGAACACGTTGCCGCCGACGACCGTGAGCCCGCGTCGGCGGGAGCGGTCTGCGGTGTGCGGGTCGTCGGCCACGGGCCGGCCGATCGAGGACAGATACATGCGGGCGGACCTTTCGGGGCAGCGACCGGACTGGGGAACTCAGCGGCGGCGGGGTGGGTGCCCTCCCTGGCTGGGAGGGCACCCACCACTGGAGTGCCGGTCAGTGACAGCTGTTGGTGCCGCTGTCGGTGAAGGTCTTGCCCGCCTGGGGGACGAACTGCCAGTCGTAGCTGTTGGGGTGCAGGGTCAGCTTCAGCACGCCCCAGGTGCTGCTGTTGCGGACTTCGCTGTTGGGCTGGATGGTGCCGAAGCCGCCCAGGCCGGTGCCGCCCATGCCGGCGACGAACTGCCGGATACCGCGGGTGGTGTCCAGGGCGCCGTTGGCGTCCATCGGGGCGAACCGCTCGTAGTTGTGGTTGTGCCCGGTCACGATCGCCTCGGCGTTGTTGTCATACAGCGCCTGGTACAGCGGCTTCACCGAGGTGTTCGGGCCGTGGCTGGAGCCGGAGGTGTAGCGCGGGTGATGCCAGTAGGCGACGGTGCACGGCTTGGTACTGGCCGCCAGGTCGTTGCGCAGCCACTGCTCCTGCGCCGAGCCGGCCGAGCAGGACACGATCGAGCAGTTGGAGTTGAGCGATACGACGTGCCAGTTGCCCAGGTCGAACGAGTAGTAGCCCTTGGTCGGGTCTCCCGCCGAAGCGCCGAAGTAGTTGAAGTACCCCGACGCACCTGAGGTGTGGTACTCGTGGTTGCCGGTGGCCGGCCGGGTGCGGGCCTTGTGCCTGCCCCAGGACGGCTGGTAGCAGTTCGTGTAGTCGGAGGACGTGCCGTCCGGGTAGGCGGTGTCACCGATGGCCATGACGGTGCCGGTGATGCCGTCCAGCAGGTTGGCGGTGGCCTCGTCGCCCGCCGTGCCGCAGTTGGCGATGTCACCGGCGCCCACCAGCACCGGGTCACCGGAGGGCGGCGGAGTGCTGCTCGTGGGCGTGGGTGTGGGTGACGGGGCGGTGCCGGTGTTGATCACCAGCTGCGGGGCGTCGGCGCCGGACTCGCGGGAGTCGTAGTACGCGCCGTTGGAGCTGGTGGAGGTGCCGCCGAAGCTGAACGTGCCGTTGCCGGTCACCACCGAGGTCACGTCGATCTCGACCCACTGGTCGTTGGCCACCGAGCCGAGCGATGCGACAGTGGCGCCGCCGATGATCGGCTTGTTGTTCCAGGTGACGCCGGTCTCCGACCAGGTGGTGTCGGTCATCGACTTCCAGGTGCCGCCGTTGCTGCTGTTGCCGCTGCTGGTGACGCGGATCCGCAGCTTGGCGCTGGAGACGGCGTCGGTGAGGCCGCTGACGGTGAACTTCAGGAACGAGTGGCGCACCGGCGAGTTGTCCACCGTGAACTGCGACGAGGTGCCGTAGTTCGTCGACGGGGTGCTGTCCTGCACGTAGGTGTCCGCGACCGGGTTGAGGGTCGTGGTGGCTGCCGAAGCCGTCGGGGTGAACGTGGACAGGGAGAAGACCGTGAGGATCGTTGCGCTGACGGCGGTGAACGCCGCCCCCGCTTTGACCGCTCGGTGTCTGAACATGCGAAAGCCCTCCGCTTTCTGATGTCGTGGGGGGCTTCACGGAAGGTAGGGGCACAGGCAGACGACCCAGTGATGAGATACGGGTCACACGATGGCCGACAGTTGAACGATCGACGGTGGTCTATCCGGTCCCACGCGACGGTCATGACCGGAATGATGACGCGTCAGGCTCCGGTGCTCATCGAGCGCCCGCGCCGGCGCCGCACGCAGGCCGGCAGGAACAGCAGCAGGCTGAGCGCGTCTGACAGGGAGGGAAATCACGGTTTCATTTCTGTGCGTTCGGCGGGCGATCCCTGCCGCCGCGACCGGCGCGTTCGCGCTTACCGGAACAGCGGGTTCCGTGCTGGCACACGAGTCCCACAACGACACTCGCAGCGCACGAGGGGACGCTCAGGCGGCCGGTAGCCGGGGGTGGATACCGATCTCGGAGGTCTTCCTGGCTTCGTGCTGCCGTTCGAGGCGGGCTTTGCCCCGGCTCACCATGCGCAGCTCGCCGAGGCCCTGGCGCTCATCCCCGAGCAGAAGGCCTGCGGAGAGTTCGCCGACGTGATCCACCACCGGGCCGGCCGACCCGGGCGCCGGTCCCCGGCGCGGACCGCCAAGAATTCAACAGGGCGTCGCGGCAGGGAAATGAGCGAGCTACGCGGTCCCCTCCTCGGGCAGCTTTGTTCCTCAGCATGACGCTCTGGGCTCCGCGGCAAGGCTTTCGAGGTACCCCCGGCCGAATGATCCGCGCGCTTCTGGTCGCGCTGGGGGTCACGGTTCTCGCCGCGCTCCTGATGTCGCTGACAGGTTCGGTGGCCTCGGCGCATGTCCCGACGACGGACGGCACGTCCACGATCCGCCAGGACGGGTCACTGGTGCGCTACAAGCTGGAGCTGGACTACGACACGCTCACGAAGGCCGCTGGCCTCGGTAGGCTCCCGCGTGGAGCGAAGGACGCCGAGCGCGATGCATTTCTCGAGTCTCACCGCGCACAGCTTGCGTCATACCTGGCCGACCGCCTGACCGTCGCCCTCGACGGCGTCCCCTGTGTCGCCGAACTCAAAGACACGGGGATCACGAAGCGGCAGAAGTTCCTCTATGCCCGCCTGCTCCTGATCCATCGTTGTCCGGGCTCGGCGAGCGGCGAATTCACCGTGCGCTACGGGGTGTTCTCCGAGGCGGACGCCATCGGCGCCGAGCACACCAACATGGTCGACTACGAACTCGGCGGTTCCGGCGGGAGTGACGTCTTCGACGCTGGCCATCGTGAACTGCGGGTCGGCCAGAGCGACGCCGGCCAACGCGCATCGCGGGCCGGCGAGACGGGCTTCTTGTCGTCGATGGGCCGGTTCGTGTCCATGGGGCTGGAACACATCCTGCTCGGCATCGACCACGTGCTCTTCCTGGTGCTCCTGCTGCTCGGCGCGCAGGGATGGCGCAGCGTTGTCCGTCTCGCGACCAGCTTCACCGTGGCGCACAGCGTCACGCTCGCCCTGGCCGTGCTGGGGTGGGTCGAGGTTCCGGCCGAGATCGTCGAACCGCTGATCGCCTTGTCCATTGTGTACGTCGCGGTGGAGAACATCGCGCGCGGCGAGTCGCGGCACCGCGCCCTCGTCGTGTTCGGCTTCGGCCTGCTACACGGGCTGGGCTTCGCCGGGGCGCTGAGCTTCACCGACGACTTCGGTGGACGGTTGCTCCTCTCGCTGGTCAGCTTCAACCTTGGCATCGAGCTGGGACAGCTCGCGATTGTTCTGCTGGTGTTCCCGCTGCTCCTGCTGGCGCGCCGGTACTCCTGGTCGACTGGCGCCCACGTCGGCGCGACCATTGTTGTCGGCATCGTCGGCCTGGTCTGGCTCGTCGAGCGCCTGCTGGCGCCGAGCGGCGCCGCGTAGCCCTCCCCGTCGGTGATTGCGTGATCGCGAACCTCATGTTCTAGGACGTGTCCGACGAGTCACCCAGGACCCATCGGACAGCCTCTAGCTCGCAGGCATGGGCCTCATGTCAACGCCGTGCCGCTTGGCGATCTCGATGAAGCGGTCGATGTCCGGCGGGGTGTCCGACTTCGGGGGCAGTTCGTGGCGCTGGGCCGGTTCACCAGCCTCGGCGAAGAATTTGTCCAGGCCCCGGCGTGTAGATGACCACGAGGCGCACCGTGCTCGTGGGCTGAAACCGCTCCAATGTCCCCTCGGGGATGTGGAAAAGCGATCCGGGACCTCCGTCGAACACCTCGTCGCCGATATGAAGGCGCAGCGTCCCTTCCACCACGTAGATGGTCTCGGTTCCAGGATGAATGTGGGGCGGGGGGCCCATCCCCTCGGGGATGGTCATCTCCATGACGGTCATCGCGCCATTGGTCTCCTCGCCGGACGCCTTGATCTCGTAGAGGCTGTCCAGCATCAATGCCCGGAAGGCTCTTGGAGGCGGTGCCGACGCGCCGTCAAGAAGCCAGGAGCCAGTATGGACGCGCAGCATGCGAACACGCCACGTGATCATGAGATTACGGAACAATGACATGCGGGGCGAAGAGACGCACGGTACTCCCCGACCCTCCGCGGATCACGCAGGCGTTGACGCTTTCGGCGAGAACTTCCCGGTTCTCCATGCAATTGCAACCCCGGCGCCCATCAAATGGGAGACCAGGCGCCACTGGCGTCGGACCTTCCCGTCCGGAAGGCCGTTCCTCCCCGTGCCGAACATGGGGGACACACCGCTCCCGCCCGGCCCCCTGTCCAGGCGGGAGCGACGCCTCTACCGCATCCCTGACAGGCACTCATGCAGAAATCTCACCCACGAGCGATGAGTCTGCCTCCCCGCGGGAGTCCAAGTGATCGACCAAAGATCACGACACCGCGCAGGAGAAACTAATGATCGACACCTCAACCGACACCGGCACTGACCGGACCCTCGAGGTGCCCGGCGCGCGCTTGCACTACGAGGTGCGCGGCCAGGGCCCCCTCGTCGTGCTGTGCGGCGCTCCGATGGACGCCGCGGCCTTCGCGCCGCTGGCCGGCCTGCTCGCCGCCGACCACACCGTGCTGACCACCGACCCGCGGGGTATCAACCGCAGCCGCCTTGACGACCCCGGCCAGGACTCCACCCCGCAGCTGCGTGCCGATGACCTGTCCCGGCTCATCACCCATCTCGACGCGGGCCCAGCCGTCGTCCTGGGATCCAGCGGCGGCGCCGTCAGCGCGCTGGCCCTCGCCGAGGCCCGCCCCGAGCAGGTCCACACCGTCGTCGCCCACGAGCCCCCGCTGACCGAGATGCTGGAGGACCGCGACCAGCTTCGTGCGGGGACCGAAGACCTCATCGCCACTTATCTCGCCGGCGATGTGATGGGGGCCTGGAAGAAGTTCTTCGCCCAGGCCAATATCGCGCTGCCCGAGCCGGTGATGGAGCAGATGTTCGGCGGAGAGCGCGATCCGCAGCAGGTCGCGGACGAGCGCCGCTGGTTCGCCCACGAGATGCGCGCCACCACGCACTGGCAGCCGGACATCGCCGCCCTGGGCTCGGCAACCGTCCGCGTCGTGGTCGGCATCGGCAACGACTCCGCGGGGCAGCTCTGCGACCGGATCTCCCGAGCCCTCGCCTCGGCACTCGGCATCGAGCCCACGACGTTTCCCGGCGGCCACACCGGCTTCGTCGAGGAACCCGACGCCTTCGCCACCCGACTACGTGAGGTCCTGCGGGAGAGCTAAGCGGCCGGAAAACCCGGCAAAGGGCGGCTGGAGCCACGTGGCTCCAGCCGCCCATTTGCCAGATGGCTTCTGGCTGTCGACCCCAGCCACAACGCCCCGAACCTGAGGGAGCCACATGATCGCTGGACACAACCAGGCCTACCGCAGTCAAGCGCCGACGGGAGCTCGGACACCCTGGGGTGGCGCGCCCAGGTCTTCCCACGGCGGGGTGTCCAGGCGAGCCCACCCGCGGCAGTCAGTCCGGCAGTTCTCCGCAGCGGCGCGCCCGCCTCCGCCGTGGTGGCGGAGGCGGGCGCGGTGGTCAATGGGTGCTCCGGCCGGGCGTGGGCCGTCTCGGTACCGGAGTAGTGGGTCAGCCGTCCCCGTCCATGGCGTTGGTGAGCTTGCCCAGATCGACGAACTTGAAGTTCGTGTTGTCCCGTGGCTCCCCGTCCGCGCCTGTCTCGTCCGGGGTGTTGTGCCCGTCCTGGACCATCAGCAGACCGTTCGGGTAGCGGGAGCCCAGCGGGGCGTTCAGCACGGCCGCGCCATCGCACTCCTCGGAGCCGTCGACGGTACCGGTGGTGATCCGGAAGCCGCTCTCGTAGGCGTTGCCCTCGTCCACCTCACGGTCGTACGCCGCGAAGGTGTTGTCGCCCTGGCTGGAGGCGAGCAGGTAGCCGGAGCCGGAGCCCTGGTCAAGGATGGTCAGGCCCTCCACGTCGGCGGACAGGTGCTTACCCCCATAGCCGGGGTCCGTGCCCGGGGTGCACTCCTCGGTCGCTTCGTCGTACGTCGCGGGGACGCCGTACTCCCGCACCTTGTCGATCAGCTTCGGTGTGCTGCCGAGGGTGGCGGGCATCCGCCAGATGCCGACGTCCTCCTGGCCGGCGTAGAGGACGTTGTTCGCCGGGTCCACGACCATGCCCTCGACCTGCGGGAGGTCACCGGGGTCGAGGCAGGGGGTCCAGGACTGGCCGTTGGGAAGGGTGAAGGAGGACGGCAGGTCGTAGGTGCGTACCTGCTGGTAGGTGACCGTGCCGGTGGAGGTGGCCCTCAGTTCCAGCAGGGCCAGGCGGGTGCGGCTGCGCTGGCTGGCCACGGCGTAGGAGCGGCCGGTGGCCTTGTCCGTCCAGGTGGCCAGGCCGTAGGGGGTGGTCTGCTGGTTGACCTCCTCCTGGGTCTTGGAGAAGACCAGAGGGGCATCCGGGGCGGTGATGTCTTTCAGCGGCTGGTCGCCGCTGGGGTCGACGCGGTAGATGCGCAGGTGGTCCCGGCCGCGGTCGGTGACGACGGCGACGTCGGCGCGGCCTGTCGGCAGGGGAAATCCGGAGACCAGGTCCACGTTGTTGAATCGGCCCGGTTTGTCATCGGGGGTGGGGGCGGGCGGCGCCGGTATCGACTGCACCTCCTTCCCGGCCAGGTCGTACACCCGCAGGCCGCCTTCCTTGGCAGTGCCGATCACCAAGCTCGCGTCCGGGTTGGCAGCGTTGCGCCAGATCGCCGGGTCGTCGGCGTCGGCGTTGCCGCCGGCGTCGTCGCCGTACAGGGCCGGGGTCTCCGTGGAGGCCGCCACCCCCGGCAGCCCCCCGTCGTCGTCGGCCTGGGCCGACGTGGGCAGGACTGCCACGGCAGCCAGGGTCGCGACGATCGCGGCCATCCATGTCCCGCGCAATGTGCGCATAAGCGTCTCCAAGAAGGTGGGAGAGAGCGTATGGACGAGGCCCGGTGGTACGCCTTTTAGTCTCTGCGTCGGGCCGCCGATGATTCTCAGCACCGAAGGTGAAGGTCTTGCCGCTGTCCGGTGACGGGGTAATGCCTCAATGATGATGAACTGGAGCACACCTGATGAGAATTCACTTCATGAAGTCCCAACTCGTCGACGGGAAATTGGCCCGGCGCCTGCAATTCGCAGCTACTGGCGGTTGATTCAGGGTGCTGAAGTTCCACCCGGCTATGGCTTCGGACATGATCCGCCGAACAGAATCCAGCCCTGGCATGAGGAGAGGGTTGCTGTCATGGCTCCGGTACACCGGGGCGGGACCGGCGGGACCGGCGGGCACGCCGCATGCCCGGCCGGCGCGCCGCAGGCGCGCCCTTGAGTAAGAGTGAGGGGCAGTAGGGGACTTGAGCCTCCGTGTGATGGCGTGGGCATCCCGGCACACGTCGCCCCGTGCGTGCATGAACGACTGGGCCTCCTGGAGGTCCAGGTACAGGCCTTGGCCCCTGGCCGTGCGGGCACTGGCCCATGGTCTGGAGGAGCTCCCGTCACTGGAAACGGAGACGAAAGGGAAGGCAGCCCGGGGGGGTGCCTCTATGTCTGTGGTCAAGCGAGGCGTGGGGTTCTGGGTTCGTAGAAGGTGCCGTCGCGGAGCATGGCGAACAGCACGCTGATGCGGTGGCGGGCGAGGCGGAGGAGGGCCTGGGTG
>NZ_JBQQBY010000038.1:0-85495 GCF_052246385.1 Streptomyces sp. 8N616
GTTCACCCACCGCCGGGCAGCCGTGCCGCTCTTCCTCACCGCGCTCTCGTACGGGCTGGTCGGCGCGGTGTACTGGGCGTTCGCCGTCGAGGCGATCTCCCGCGAGGACGCGGGCGGCGGCACGCCCACGGCACCGCTGTTCTGGACCCTGATGGGCCTGGCAGGCACTGCAGGCGCGCTGACCGGTTACGTCATCGCGCGGTACGGTCTGCGCCGCACCCACGCCTGGCTGTTCACCGGCATCGCGGCCGCGGTCGCCCTGCTGGGCGCGGCGCCCGGCTCGCTGCCGGCCGTCGCGCTGTCCGCCGTGCTTTACGGCCCGTGTTTCATGGCCGGTTCGGGGCTGCTCGCGGTGTGGAGCTACCACGTCTTTCCGGAGCAGCCCTCGACCGGCTTCAGCGTGACGGTCTTCTTCCTGGGTCTGGGCACGGTCGCCGGTCCCGCGGTGCTCGGCGCCTGTGCCGACCGCTACGGGCTCCGGGCCGCGTTCCTCGTCACGGCCGCCATCGCGGCCCTGACGCTGCTGATCCGTCCGCCGGCGCGCGCGGCGGCGCGGATCACCGGCCGGGAGCCCCAGCGGCGCGCTCCTGCCGACCGGTTCGGCCTCAGCCGGTCGACCAGCAGCTCGTAGGCGTGGCGTGGGCCGGGTCGAGGGCGTTGGCGGTCTCGTGGAAGGCGAGCCGGTCGAGGAGTGCGATCGCCACGTGCTCCGACAGGTCGACCGGGCACAAGTCCTGGAGCACGACGTTGCGGACGTCGGGGCCCGAGAGGAACTGCGAGCTGTACGGCGTGACGACCTCGTCGTACTTGGTCGCGATGACGGTGTAGTGCACGCCGGGGACGGTGTCGCCGCCCTCGTTGAGCTTGCGCAGGAACTCCGATCCGGTGATCTGGTCGGTGAGGCTCGGGGCCATGCCGTCGATGGCGTCGTCCGCGCCGGGGAAGTAGTCGAGCAGCTGGGTGAACCCGTTCATGGTGGTGCCGTGGTTGGAGGGCGCAAGGCCGATCAGGGCGTGCACCTTCGCAGCACCGCCCAAGAACTTGAGGTAGTAACGCGGCATCATGCCGCCCTGGCTGTGGCCGACCAGGTCGGCCTCGGGGGCTCCGGTCGCCGCCAGGACGCGGTCGACGTAGGCCGAGAGCTGGCCGGCCGAGTCCTCGATGGGGCCGAGGCCGTGGAAGAGCGGGACGCCGGGCAACTGGCCGTAGTCGAGGGAGAAGACGCAGTAGCCGCGCGCGACCAGATACGGGGCGAGGCCGAGCCAGTTGTCGGTCGCGTTGCCGAAGGTGCCGTGGACGAGGACCACGGGGCGGGGGTGGGCGGTGGACGGCTTGCAGGAGAAGTCGTTCCAGCCGCTGGACTTCGCGGCGGAGGCGGAGGCTGAGTCGGACGTGGACGCGTCGTCGGCCGGGGCGGACGCGGTGGCTGAAGCGGTGGTCAGGGCCAGTGCGGCGGTCAGCAGGGCGGCGGACAGGACGCGGAGTCCCCGCACCCGTTTCCAGGGCAGCTTCATGTGATCTCCTCGCGGGGGGGGGCAAACGGGCTGGGTCAACCCGTCTCCCTGTGATCCGGATCACAAGACAGCTGTTCTTGTTTCAAGTTACGGGCGAGTAGAGCTACTGGCCAGTCATATAGCGGTAAAGAAACCGACACATGACCTTCACGCGACGTCCCAATCGTTGGCCAACGCCGAGGCGGGGCGGATCGCCGAGGCACCGAAGCGGGCACGCGCCCGGTCGGCCACGGCCTCGACGCGGCGGGACTTCTCGTCGGCGGCGTCGAACGTGAGCTGATGCGCGGCCAGTTCAGCGCTCGCCAGGTCCTCGGCCCGCAGCGATACCGTGCGCACCCGGGCCCTCTGGAGGGCGAGAGCGTCGTGCAGCGCGTACGCGGCGGCGGTCAGCGCCGGGCCGTGGGCGGTCGGTTCTGGCAGGGCGCGGGTACGTGTGGTCGTGGAGCGGTCGGCGTAACGGACGGTGAGTGTGAGCGCCCGGGCGACCTGGCTCTCCGTACGCAATCGGACGCCGAGTTCGTGCGCGAGCGTGAGCAGCGCGCGGCGCCGCGCGTCCGGGTCCAGCTCGTCGCGGTCGAAGCGGTGTTCCGCACCGATGGAGCGGGCGGGGGCGTTCGGGGTGACGGGGGTCGGGTCGATGCCGCGCGCCCGCTCGTGGACGCGCCGCCCGGCGGCCGCGCCGAGGATGCGCTGGAGGGTGGCCGGCGGTGCGGCCGCGATCCGCTCGACGCTGTCCAGGCCGTACGCGGCCAGGGTGCGGGCGGTCGCCTGGCCGACGCCGTGCAGCGCGGTGGCGGGTTTGCGGGCCAGGAAGTCGGCGACCGCGCCCGGGTCATCAGGGGCGGTGCGGATGGGGGCCGCGCCTGGCGCGGGGTCGTGGGCGGCCATCCTGGCGAGCAGCGGGTTGGCGGCGACGCCGATGGTGCAGTCGACGCCGTAGCGGGCGAGCGCACGGACCCGCACGAGCGCGGCGATCCCGGCCGCGTCGCGCCTGAAGTAGCGCAGCGCGCCGCGGACGTCGACGAGCGCGGCGTCGGGCGGAAGCGCCTCGATGACGGGGCTGAACTCGCGGAGCAGCCCGAGAAGCCCTTCGTATGTGTCCGCTCCGAGCGCCCCTTCGGCCCCGGCACACCGGAACCGCACGTACAGCACGCGCGCGTGCGCCTCAGCGGCACGCTCGCCCTCCCCGCTCTCCGGCTTCCTGTTCGGCCGCCCGCGCCCGGCAGCCCCCACGCGCGCGTGCGCCTCGGCGGCACGCTCACCTGCCGTCGGCCGGGAGCTCGCCGGGCTTCCGGCGTGCGCGCCGGGCGCCGGGCGCTCGGCGTGCGCGCCCGCATCGGCAGGCTGCCGGCCGGTGGCTGCCGAGCCGAGGCGCGGTGCGGCCGCAGGGAACGCGCCTTCGGCGGTGGCCACCACCTCGGCTGCCGAGAGGTCCCGGGCCCGCGGCGCCCCCGTCGCGGGACTGGTCGCCGGAGAACCCGTGCGGAGGAAGGCCACGCCTCCGGCTTCGGCCGGCACACGTGCCGACGGGTCCTTCGCCAGGCCCGAGTTCAGGGCGAGCGCGGTCGCGACCGCCAAGCGGTCCGGGGCGGCGGACGGGCCGACGCGGGTCCGTTCCGGTGCGCGGAGACGCGGAGCGGCGGCGGTCATCGTCCTGCGCTCCCCGGGCTGGAGTGCCACAGCTTGCGGCCCGTGGGGGTGCCCTCACCCGCGGGGCGGAGGTCCGCCCAGGGATGCATCTCGTAGCCGGTGGGCATGCGGATGCGGCGGCCGTTCGTAGCGTCCGCGGCGTCCTCGTCCTCGGCACCCGCATCGTCCGCGTCGCCGGACGGGGCGGCGGGCTCCTGAGCCGAGTCGCCGTCCGCGCTCGGCCCGCCGCCGGGGCCCGCCGCCAGGCGGGCCGCGACCGCGTCCAGGCCGCCCTCGCGGCGCAGTTCCGCGAGCTCGGCGAGGTTCCAGGCCGCCGCGCCGACCACGCTGAGGCTGCGCGGCCCGCGCCGCTGGACCACTCCCCGTACGAGCAGCAGCCAGGAGTGGAAGACCGTGTGTGCGCAAGCCTCATGGCTGTCGTCGAAGAAGGCCAGGTCGACCAGGCCCGTGCCGTCGTCGAGGGTCGTGAAGATGACCCGGCGGCCGGAGCGGATCGGCGGGGTCTGCGTAGCGGCCTTGGCCCCGGCGACGAGCACCGTCTCACCGTGCCGCGCGTCGCCGAGACGCCGCGCCGGGATCACACCGAGCTCCTCGAGGAACTCCTGGTGGTCGCCCATGAGATGGCGGGAGGTGTCCATGCCGAGCACGTTCAGCTCGGCGCCGAGGCGCTCGGACGCGTCGAGGTCCGGAAGCCCCAAGGGCTCCGCGACATCGGCTCCCGTGGCTCCCGTGCCTCCCCCGGCTCCCGTCCCCGCGTCCAGCGGCAGCTGCCCTGCGTGTGCCCCGCCCCTGGGCGCCCGCTGCCGCCGGTGCAGTTCAGCGATGTGCAGCAGCAGGTCGCGGCGGTTGTCCCCGAAGGCGTCCAACGCGCCAACCTGGGCGAGCCGTTCTGCGACCGGCCGCCCCGGCCGCGCGCGCAGCCACAGGTCCTGGAGCGAGGCGTACGGCTGTCCGTCCGCGATCCGCTCGGTCCCGGCCTCGCTGATGCCGTGCACCTCGGAGAGCGCAAGCCGTATGCCCCACTTGCTCTCTGGAGCATCCCCTGAAGCGCTCCCTGAAGTGCCCCCTGCAGCGCCCTCTGAAGCACCCTCAGAAATGTCCCATGATGCGGCTTTATCGCCAGACACCAGTTCGATTAGATAAGCGGCGCCCGACCGGTTCACATCCAGCGGCAGGATCGGCACCCCGCGCCGCCGCGCGTCCGCGAGCAGCAGCCGCTTCGGGTACATCCCGGGGTCGTGGGTGAGCAGCCCCGCATAGAAGGCGGCCGGGTGGTGGGCCTTCAGCCAGGCGGACTGGTACGTCGGCACGGCGAAGGCGACGGCGTGCGCCTTGCAGAAGCCGTACGAGCCGAACGCCTCGACGATCTCCCAGGTGCGCGCGAGCACTTCGGGCTCGTAGCCCCGCTTGCCCGCTTCCTCCCAGAACCAGGCCCGCACCCGCCCCTGCCGCTCCGGGTCCGACAGCGCCCGGCGCGCCTCGTCCGCGCGGCCCCGCCAGCAGCCGGTCATGATCCGCAGGATCTCGATGATCTGCTCGTGGAAGACCACGACGCCGTACGTCTCGCTCAGCACGTCCTCCAGATCCGGGTGCGGATAGCGCGGCGCCTTCCGCCCGTGCCGCCGCTCGATGAACGGCCGCACCATGTCCGCCGCGACCGGGCCCGGCCGGAAGAGCGAGATGTCGACGACGAGGTCGTGGAAGGTGCTGGGCTGCAGTCGCCCGATCAGATCGCGCTGGCCGGGCGACTCGATCTGGAAGCAGCCGAGCGTCTCGGTGGAGCGGATCAGGTCGTACGTCGCGGGGTCGCCCGGCGGCACCGTGGCCGGGTCGTCCAGGTCCACCCGCTCCCCCGTGGCCCGTTCGATCTCGGCCACGGCGTGCGCCATCGCGGACTGCATCCGCACCCCGAGGACGTCCAGCTTGAGCAGCCCGAGTTCTTCGACGTCGTCCTTGTCGAACTGCGACATCGGGAAGCCGTCTCCGCTGCTCGCGACGACGGGCGTACGGGCGTGCAGCGAGGCGTCGGACAGCAGCACCCCGCAGGGGTGCATGGCGATGCCGCGGGGCAGCCCGTCGAGCGCCTCGACCAGCTCCCACAACTTGCCATGACCGAAACGTTCCTGTGCGGCACCCTGCTCGGTCCGCGCGGCCTGCCCGGCCCGCTCGGCCTGTTCCGCCTGCGCGGCCTGCTCCGCGGCGATCGCGCGCAGCTCCGGCAGCTCCGCGAGCGCGGCCCGCGCGTCACGGGCGCGGATGTGCGGGAACGCCTTGGCCAGCCGGTCGACTTCGGCCGGGTCCATGCCGAGGGCCGCGCCCACATCCCGTATGGCGTGCCGTACGCGATAGGTCTCTGGCATCGCGACGGTGGCGACCCGCTCGGCCCCGAAGCGGTCGAAGATCGCGCGGTAGACCTCGAGCCGCCGCGCCGACTCGACGTCGATGTCGATGTCGGGCAGCACGCGCCGGTCCCTGGACAGGAAGCGCTCCATCAGCAGTCCGTGCTCCACGGGGTCGGCGTGCGCGATGCCGAGCAGGTGGTTGACCAGGGAGCCGGCGCCGGAGCCGCGGGCGGTGACCCGGATGCCGAGCGCGCGGGTGTCGTCGACGACCTGGGCGACGGTGAGGAAGTACGAGGCGAAGCCGTGGAACGCGATGATGTCCAGCTCCTCCTGCAACCGCTCCCAGCGCCTCCGGTCGCGGTCGTAGCCGCGCAGCACCATGGCGGCGGCGCAGCGGGAGGCCAGGGCGCGGTCGGCGGTCCGCCGCTCCGCGCCCACCAGGTGCGGCTCGGGGAAGTGCACGCTGCCGAGCCCGAGGTCGTCCTCGGGGTCGACGAGGCACTCGGCCGCGGTCCGCAGGGTCTCCTCCAGCAGGCGATGCGCGGCGTCCCGTCCGAAGCCCGCGGCCTCGGCGACCCGCTCGGCGATGCGCGCCATGTCCCGGGCGCCCTTGAGCCAGCGCTCGCCGGTATCGAGGGTGTCGGGCTTGCGCGGGTCGATCGGGACGAGGCGGCGGGCGGAGTCCAGCACGTCGGCGACCGGGCCCTGGCGCGGGTCGGCGTAGCGGACGGCGTTGGTCAGCACGGCCCGTACGCCCTGGTCCGCGGCGAATCCGACGGTGCGGGCGGCGAGCCGCAGCGAGCCGGGGCCCGTGCCCTTGCGTCCGTGGTGCACGGCTTCCAGGCGGAGGGCCTCGCCGTGGATCTCCCGCCAGGGTTCGAGCAGCCGCGCTGCCCGGTCGGGGCGGCCCGCGGCGAGGGCGCGGCCGACGTCGGAGTCGGGGCCGAGCAGCACGGTCAGCCCACTCCCGCTCCCACTCCCACTCCCGCTGCTGCTCCCGTTGGCGCTGTCCGCGGACTTCTCCAGGTCCGCCCAGTCCAGTACGGGCCGCTCGGCCTCGGTGTCCGCGTGGGCGGCGGAGATCAGGCGGCACAGGGCGGCCCAGCCGACTGAGCCATCGCGGGCGAGGAAGACCACGCGGGGCGCGGACTCGTCGATGAACGCTCCGCCGCGCACCGGCGTGCGTCTGCGTGACGTAGGCCCTCGGGCGTCCTCCACCCGCTCCCCTATGGCCAGTTCTGTACCGAACAGCGGCCGGACTCCGGCCTTCGCGCACGCCTTGGCGAACCGGACGGTCCCGGCGAGGGTGTCCCGGTCCGTCAGCGCCACGGCGTCCATGCCGCGCTCCGCGGCACGCCAGGCCAGCATCTCCGGGTGCGCGGCGCCATACCGCATGGAGAACCCGGAGACGGTGTGCAGATGCGTGAATCCGGGCACCCGCACCTCCTGTCGCTCGCCCACCCCCTGGCCGAATCCTTTTGCTTTCCCACCCCTAACCATAGACCAAGCCTCGAACATTCGTACGACCAGATACGGGCGGCGCGCCGCCGGAGCTCCTCGTACGCCCGGTGATCTTCTAGGGAACGGATCTTCCTCTGGCGCGGCGAGGAGCGAGGAGCGGCGATGGCCCGGACAGGCGGCGGCGAGCCCGCACGTCCGGGAGACTCCGGCGCCGTCCAGGGCACCCTTCTTGGCGAGATTCAGGAGCGCGGTCTCGGAGCGTGCAGCGCTGCTGATCGTCGGCGTACCGGCGCTGCAGCTCGCCTTCTCGCCTCCTACATCGGCGCCTTCCACGCCCCGGAGCCGCACCGCATCCCGATCGCCGTCGTCGCCCCTGGACAGCTCCGGGCCACGGCGGTCGAACGGCTGCAGTCGCTGCCCGGCGAGCCGCTCGACGCGACCGCGGACGTACGCGACGAGGCCGCCGCGCGCCGCGAGCTCAGGAACCGCGACATCGACGGCGCGCTCGTGATCGTCCTCATCGCGGGAAACCCGAGCGCGGGCGGCGCGTACCCGTATCCGCTGCTGCCGGACTTCTGGCGCACCATCGGCCCCTCACTGCCGCCCGGCGCGGCGACCTGGACGGCCCGCTCGATCGCGCACTTCGGCGGTAACGCGGTGACGGGCCCCCTGCTGGTCCTCTCCACCTGGGCGGCGGGCTGCACCCTGGCCACCCTCGGGCTCGCGGCCTCCCCAGCGCGCACACCGCGGCATGACCGACCACCTCACCAGGATCCCGGCCCGGCCCGGGACTGGAGCTGGGGAACGGCGACGGCCCGCCAACGGCTGATCCACCGGCTCGGTGTCGGTCTCTCACATGACCGCGGACCGGGACGAACTGAGCGGCCTGAGCCGCTCCACCCGGGACATACGCCACCGCGTGCTCGCCCGCTGGCCAGCGCTCCGCCCCCTACCACCACAGAGGCCGTCCTCCGGCAGTTGAACATGGACCGCCGGCCCCCAACCCGCAGGGTCCCGCCTGACGGCACTTCGCCCCACCGGATGAACCAGCTGGGCGGAGCTATCCAACAGGGTTCTTCGACGTGGGGGCTCTCGCATTACCTCAGGGAGTCCTCGATCGCCTCGAAGATGTCCGAGTCGGTCTGCTTCTGCCAGTCCGGCAGGTCGGGCCAGTCGGCCACGTAGCCCGGCTTTGGGTCCTCGAAGTGCTTGAACATCTGCGCCGTCCAGCAGGTTGCGACGAAGCGGCCCTTCTGCTCGCGGGTCAGTCGTGACGCGTGTCCGCCGCTCGCGTCGAGGAACTGACGCACCTGCTCATACACGGCACCCGCAGCCTCGCGCTCCCACTCCGGGGTTTCCTCCCAGGGAATCACGTAGCCGGGCTTCGGCTCGCCGGGAAAGTGCTTTCGCACGCCCGCGATCCAAGTCTCCCGGAACAGTCGCGCGCCCTCGGTCTGCGGCATGCCAACCTTTCTCGTCACGTCATGCTCAAAGCGGCGATCTCGGCCCCCAGCTCGGCCACACGGCCATTGCGAGCAAGGGGGCCGAATTCGTCTCGTAGGCCCTGGAGTCTACGGGCGACGTAGCCGGAGGAAGATTCCCGAGCGAGTTGCAGAGCCTCACGGCCGAAGGTAACGACCTGCTCGGGGTCGCGATGCTTCGCTCCGATCGCGGCGAGATCCACAAGGACAGATCCGCGACGGCGAAACGACTGCCCCTGAGCAAGGGCGCCTTGGTCCAAGGCGCTCATGAGAGCCGTCTCAGCAAGGTCGAGGCGGCCGAGCTGTACGTATCGGGCCCCACGTTCCTCGGCCAGCCGCGAGCCGTCGAAGCGGAGCCAGCCGCCATTGTGGGCGTGCCCGCCCAGGTCGATCACCTTCTCCGCCTGGTCGAGAGCGGCGCTCGCAAGCGGCCAGGTCGCCCAGGCCGGCATACGCCTCGGCCTGAACGGAGGCGACCCAGTGACGCGTTGACAGCGAGCTGTCTCCTCGCCCAGCGATTCTCTCGGCAGCCGCAAGAATGCCCACGGCCTCGTTGTACTGCCGCTCGGACATCTCGACGTACGCGTGCCGCACGAGCGCGCAGGCCCAGAGGTCGAACGATCCTGCCTCCTTGCTCGCCGACGCGGCGAGCGTGTAGGACGCCGCAGCGTCCATGTGGCGGTTGCTGTCGAAGGCCAGTTCCCCAGCGAGCTGGAAGAGATCGCCCGCAGCGCTGCAGAGAACCCTGGCCTCTGCGTCCGATCTGCCATCCAGCGTCGTGTTCAGTGCCACCAATTGCTCCCGCACGATCGGATAGACCGAACCCTTCGAGCGGGCGAGCTGGTACACCTGCCACAGATGGCTGTTCATGCGCAGGAAGTCGGCGGATGCTCCCCGACGCACCCCTTCAGCGAGGGCTTCGACCTCGTCGGCGGGCAGAGCCGCAAGGGCGCCGGTTACGGCAATCACGCGCAGAAATTCGCGTCGGATCATGTCGTCGATGCTCCCCCAGCCTTGGCGGTCGCTGGGCGGCGGCCCTGCGGACGCCCATCAGATTGACCGGAGCTGGGGAGGCGTTGACCAGCGTGACGGTCTCGGCCTCTGGGGCGGGACCGGCCGGGTTGATGAGCGCGGCCACGAT
The DNA here is from genome assembly GCF_052246385.1 of Streptomyces sp. 8N616. Taxonomy (NCBI): domain Bacteria; kingdom Bacillati; phylum Actinomycetota; class Actinomycetes; order Kitasatosporales; family Streptomycetaceae; genus Streptomyces; species Streptomyces sp. 8N616. Next base: position 9,590 of record NZ_JBQQBY010000038.1, read on the forward strand.
GCGCAGAGGTGCGTCACCGTAAGCGGGCCTGCGCGGTGCGGTCTCGATGGCGTGGCCGGTGGTGTCGTCGGTGTGCCAGGCCTGGGACTGGAAGGCCAGGAATACGGCGACCCAACGCGATTCGGCGGGCAGGTGCAGCAGCAGTCCGCCGTCCTGCCAGACCCCGTCGTCGGCACGGAACCGCCCGGTGTTGCCCTGGTTCATGTGAACGTCGTGCACGCCGTTGCCGGGCAGGAATCCGAAGATCTTGTCGCGGCGGGCCGATTCAGGCCCCCATCGCTGCCCGAATACGTACACGGCGACCATGGGATCCGCGATGGCTCGCCCCACGTAGTGGTCCAGCAGATCGGCCAGGTCGTTGTCCACGCCCGGCAGGTCGGGTGGCAGCGGCCGCATCGAAGTCGGAACGAACAGATTCCCGCGGATGAAGTCCAGGCTGGCCGTGCCCGGCTGCGACGGCAGTGGCGTCCATCCGCTGGCGGCCGGCGGGAGGAGCTGTGTCACCGGATGGCGGAAATCGCCGTCGGCGATGAACAGCAGCTCGGACGGGGCCTGCTGGGACTGGACGTTGATAGCCGCCCGGTAGGCGGTACCTGCGCTGTCGGTGAGGTGTATTTGGTAGTGCGGAGTATCGGCGGCTCCCTCGCGGCGCCGTCCAATGGCGCGGCAGGCCAGTACACCGTAGGAATCGAGTGGCATGGGTCCTCCGAAAACGCGGCGATGTGCCCGCGCAAAGCAGCTGGACGGACGAGAGAGCTAGAACTCGAGCACCACCCAGGCGGGATCGTGATCGCTGCCGTCACCGCCGTGCCGGGTGCGGCGGTCGATGAACGCGCCCTTCTGACGCGGCGCGAGCTGCGGACCGAGCCAGATCTGGTCGAAGAGCTCGTACTTGGCGGGCCGGCCGGCCTCCTTGAACCTGTGCGTCCACGCTCCCGAGGGCGGCGGGGGCGGGGTGTCGGGCTTGGGCTCGCGCGTCTCGACCGGATGGTCCAGTCCATCGGTCACGTCCAGGTCGGCGGAGTCGACGAGGGCGGCGAGAGTCGGTGCATCCGGAGTGTCGTTCATATCGCCCACCACGACGAAACGCCCGTCCGAGCGGCTGCGCTCGGCGAGTATCCGGGCGATGGTCTCCGTCTGCTGCCGACGTCGGGTGTCGGCGGCGGCCTTGCCGGCCTCAGGATCCTCCCCGGGTTCGACGAACTGGCTCTTGAGGTGATTGTTGAAGAGGGTGAAGAGGCGCCGGCTCGGGTCGCGGGGGTCCAGGACTTCCACTTCCAGCAGGTCCCGGCTGAAGACTCGCTTGTCCGGCAGCTCGGGGTGGACGGCGTGCTGCCAGGAAGTGACCGGGCCCAGCGGGAATTTCGACAGCAGGGCCAGATCGATCAGCCGGGGATCGTTGCCCTCGATGAGCGAGAGATGAGGGTAGGAGCCGCCGAGTTGCTGTGCGGCGAAGAACCGCAAGGTGTCGATGTCCTCGACCTCTTGGACTGCCAGCACATCGAGGTCCATACGGGAAATCCGTTCGGCGATCAATTTCTGATCGCCGGCCTCCTTTCCCTTGACCAGCTTTCCTTTGTAGGTGCGGATGCGCACCTGCTCCGGGTCCTCGAAGACATAACTGGCGGTCAGCCCACCGCCGGGCTCGGTCGGTTGAATCGCCGATATCTCCGCTCGGAAGTTGAACCGCGAAAACAGGTTGTTGAGGTTGAAGGTTCCCACCGTGACGTCCATATCGACCTCCGCTACAGCCTTGGGGACGGAGCTCAGCGGTCATACGTCCATCGTGATCCCGGGCCTCCGACGCGGCATCTGGATCACTGCTGGAGCAGGTGCCGGGACGACGGCAGCACCACGGGAAGCACGGAAACGCGGCAGGAAGAGGGACGCGCCGGCGGGGACCGGCGGTTTCCGGTCGAGATGGGGCGGCCAGGGAAGCTCGCGAAGCCACATTTGCGCAGGTCGGAAGGAAGTTTTTACTTGAACCAGGGAATTTTGTCCACATACTGGACGGGGGCGCCTGCGACCACACACCACCCCCGACCTGCCCGAATATACATTCGGCCACGGTGAGTTCGCGGCTCGCGACCGGAAGTGACCGATCGACGTGCGTTCACCGTTCGCATGAGCAAGACTCCCGTCCGGTATCTGCACCTGCGAACAAGGGAGTTCGATATGCGGTACAGCGTACGGGCGTTGGGAGCGGTCGCCGCTCTGACCGTCGGGTGGCTGGCGGGTACGAGCGGAGTGGCACAGGCCGGGACCGTGGAAGCGGACTCGCTCTACTCCCCGTCGGCCCTGGTGCTCACCGTCGGCAAGGGCGAGGACGCCACGACGGCCGCGGTACAGCGGGCCGTACTGCTGAACTGTGCTCCCAGGCCGGGCGGGACGCACCCGGCCGCCGCGCAGGCATGTACGGAACTCCGCGCCGTCGACGGGGAGTTCGCGGCGCTGGCGGGGGACGGCGGCCAGGGCCGGATGTGTACGAAGATCTGGGACCCGGTGGTGGTCACCGCGGACGGGGTCTGGGAGGGCCGCAGAGTCTCCTGGTCCTACACCTTCGCCAACGCGTGCGTGATGGAGGGGGGCATGCAGGGCGGCGCCGTCTTCGCCTTCTGACCTGACATGCGACCGCGGCCCCCGGACACTGTGGGGGTGCCCGGGGGCCGCGAGCCCCGCCGCTGTCGCGCGTCAAGCTGATGTGCGGAGGCCGAGTCGGCTCAGCCGGGTCGGCTCAACCGAAGTCGCGAAGTCGCGAGTCGCGAAGTCGCGAGTCACGTCAGCCGAGTTGCCTCGGCCGAGTCGCCTCAGCCGACGCGCGTCAGCCGATCTGCGCCCCGAAGACCTCGAGCGCCTCGGGCACCGGCTGGAAGTAGGTCTCGCCGCCGGACGAGCAGTCGCCGCTGCCGCCGGAGGTGAGACCAAGCGCCGTGTCACCCGCGAAGAGCGAGCCGCCGCTGTCGCCCGGCTCGGCGCAGACGTTGGTCTGGATCAGACCGTTGACCGTGCCCTCCGGATACGTGACGGAGGCGTCGACCGCCAGGACCTCGCCGTCGTGCAGCTGGGTGGTGCTGCCGCTGCGCTGCACCTGCTGGCCGACGGTCGCGTCTCCCGCCTTGCTGATCGCCTGCGCACTGCCGTTGTAGAGGTTGACCTCGCTCGGGTGGTCCACCTCCGATGTGTACGTCGCCAGGCCGTAGTCGTTGTCCGGGAAGCTGCCGTCCGTGGTGGTCGCGACCTCGGAGCCGCCCTCGGAGTCGGACCAGCTCGAGATGGCCTCGGTGCAGTGACCCGCCGTCAGGAAAGCCGGCTGGCCGTTCACGGTGACGTTGAAGCCCAGCGAGCAGCGCCCGCCGGAGCCCCAGATCGCGTCACCACCAGCGATCTTGGTGGTGAACTTCCCCTTGCTCTGCTTCAGTACGGCCTTGCCGTCCTGCGCCGCGATCTGCTTCTTCAGCTCCGCCAGCTTGGCGCCCTTGACCGTGCTGTCGGCGGTGACGACGACCTTGTTGGTCTTCACGTCCACCGCACGGGCGGTGCCCGTCACATCCTTCGCGGTGAGGGTGTCCTTGACGGAGTCGAGCTGGGCCAGCGTGTTCTTGACGAGCTTCGCCTCTGCGCCCTTCGCGCGGACCTGCTGGGCCGCCGCCTCGTTCACCACGTTGACCACGAGCTTCTTGGCGCCGGCGTCGTAGTACGACCCGGCGGTGTCGGCTCCCAGATCGGAGACGAGCGTGGACGCGAGCTTCCCCGCTGTGGTGGACGTGAGCGTGTCCACGCTGGGGGTGGTTGCGGCGTTGGCGTTCGACAGTGCGAACGCGGTGGCGACGACAGCCGCCGCTCCAGCCGCTGCGACGGCCGTGCGGCGCTTGGAAATACGTCGGTGCTTCAAGTCGAGACCTCCAGTGGGGGGTTGGGCCCGCTGTGGGGAGCGTCGGCCCGGAGGACGTATGCAGCTGTACCGAACGAGGACGTGACTCCCGCGCGACACCGCTTCGCGTCGGCCGCTCGCGGTTCGCATCACAAGTCGCGTCCATGCCAAAAGGCCAAGTGCGCCGCAGAGTATTCCGAGGTTCGGGGGTGGTGCACAAGACCGAGTTCAGGTCCTCGTACGCCAAAACCGGTGCGCCCCCTCGCAAAGGGGGCGCACCGGTAGCGGCGCACGTCAGATCGGCGTACGGGCTCCTAGGACGGCGGGAGTTTCAGCGGCGGGGCGGTGGATACGTCCGGCTACGCCTGTCCGGTAATCGACTCTCCAGTTCCGGATTCCGATGGCGAGTGGCCCTCCTCCGGGCCGTTGCCCGCCGGGCCGTCGCCCGCCGGGCGGCCGCCGTCGCCGTGCGGGGCGGTGGCCGGAGACTCCAGTGCCTCCTGCTCGGGCTCCGGACCGAGCTCCGGCTCAGGCCTCAGCTCGGGCTCCAGCTCGGGCCCGGGTCCCAGATCGGGCTCCACCCCGGGCTCCAACCTGGGCTCCGGTTCCGACTCCGGCTCCGGTTGCTGTCGCGAATCCGGCGCTGCCTGCACCGAGGGGTGCTGCGGGCCCTCGTGGGCGCGCTCCAGGAAGCGCAGCAGCTCCACCGGGATGGGCAGCACCAGCGTGGAGTTCTTCTCCGCGGCCACCGCCATCACGGTCTGCAGCAGACGGAGTTGGAGCGCGGACGGTGTGTCGGCCATCTGCGCGGCCGCCTGGCGCAGCTTCTTCGAGGCCTGGAACTCGGCGTCGGCGTTGATGACGCGGGCGCGCCGCTCGCGGTCGGCCTCCGCCTGGCGGGCCATCGACCGCTTCATCGTCTCCGGCAGCGACACGTCCTTGATCTCGACCCGGTCGACGGTCACGCCCCACCCGAGCGCCGGGCTGTCGATCATCAGCTCCAGGCCCTGGTTGAGCTTCTCGCGGTTCGACAGCAGATCGTCCAGCTCGCTCTTGCCGATGATCGAGCGCAGTGAGGTCTGCGCCATCTGCGAGACCGCGAACCGGTAGTCCTCGACGTTGACGACCGCATCGGCGGCGTCCACGACCTTGAAGTAGACGACGGCGTCCACGCGCACCGTCACGTTGTCCCGGGTGATGCCCTCCTGAGCGGGCACCGGCATCGTGACGATCTGCATGTTCACTTTGCGAAGCCGGTCCACGCCCGGAATGATCATGGTGAACCCCGGCTCGCGCACATGCGGCATGAGCCGTCCGAGGCGCAGGACGACCCCGCGCTCGTACTGCTTGACCACCCGGGCTGCCGCCATCACGTAAACCGCGCCGCAGGAGAGAGCGGCGACCCCCGCTGTGACGAGCTCCTCGACCATCACGGCCACCTGCCGTCCGTATCGCGAGTGATGCCCGCGCCCGGGCACCCGGGCCCCATATGGGGTCTGATCTCCACGATAGTCCCGCCCAGATCGGGCCGGGAGGGCCTGGGAAGGCCCCGGGGAGGGGGCGGCGGCCGGCGGGCGCCCGCCGGCCGCCGCCCAAGATCAGCAAGTGATCATCAGGGGCCGAGCAGAGGCTGAGCAGAAGAGCTCAGCGGAGGCTCAGCACAAGATCAGTAGACGCTTACGCCGTAGGCGCTCAGCGCCTCGGTGACCGGCTGGAAGTAGGTCGTACCGCCGGAGGAGCAGTTGCCGCTGCCGCCGGAGGTGAGGCCGATCGCCCGGCTGCCGGAGTAGAGCGGGCCGCCGCTGTCGCCCGGCTCCGCGCAGACGTTGGTGCGGATGAGGCCGTAGACGATGTCGCCGCCACCGTAGTTGACCGTGGCGTTCAGGCCGGTGACCGTGCCGCTGTGGGTGCCGGTGGTGCTGCCGCGCCGGGACACGGACATGCCGACGGTGGCGTTGGCGGCGCTGGTGATGTCCACGCTGCCGACGGTGCCGGGGTGGCTGACCGCGGAGTTGCTGTAACGGACCAGGCCGTAGTCGTTGCCGGGGAAGCTCGAGCCGGCCGTCGGGCCGATGAGGGTGGTGCGGGCGGAGTTGGTGTACCAGCTGCCCGCGCCGTCGGTGCAGTGCCCGGCCGTCAGCAGGTAGTACGTGCTGCCGCTGCGCACGTTGAAGCCCGCGGAGCAGCGCCAGCTGCTCGCGTAGATGGCGTCGCCGCCGGAGAGGAGCTTGCTGAGCTTGCCGGGGGTGCGTTCGATCCGGATCGCTCCGGAGTTGGTCCCCGCCTGCTGCCTGATCTTGGTGATCTCGGCCTGCGAGACCGTGCTGTCGGCGGTGACGACGAGGGTGTTCGTCTTGGTGTCGACATGCCACGCGGTGCCCGCCACGTCAGCGGCGAGCACCGCGTCGCCTGCGTCCGAGAGCTGCCGCGCGCTGTAGGTGGGAGCCGGGGGCTCGGCGCTGGCAGTGGGGACGGCGAGCGCCGTGGCGGCGGCGAGGCCGGACGCCACGGCGATCAGCCGCATACGTCTCGCCGCTCTGGTATGGGGGGTAGTGCGCTTGATCCTCACTTCTTCCTCCAAAGGGGAATCGGGGGTCCGCTTGGGTGGGCAGGCCCGTGAGGCGCAGCCGGAGAGCACGCCCGTCCGGAATCACACCGGATACCGGACACGTCGTGTTCCTGACAAGTGCGCTGTGGGGGGAGTATTCGGCGGCCGGGCCCGGAGCCGCAAGGGCGCCTTTCGGCCGTGATCCGCGCACACCGAAGGCCCCGGCGGCCCATGACCGCCGGGGCTCCGCGTCGCGCCCGGCCGGGGCTTCGACGCGTCACCGCGCCGGCTGGTTCCGCTCCCCCGCCGCGACAGCGAAGCCAGGCGTGTTGCCGGGCGGCGGGAACGGACGTGTGAAGTGCTCGGTGAAGGCGCGCGGCGGAAGCACCGCGCGAGGGACATCCAAGGTCACCGAGGTGTCCGCGGTCGGCGCAGCCGCCCGCGGAAAGGGAAAGCGGAAGCTGCTGCTTCCGCTCGTTCCTCCCCCAGCCTTCGGCTGGGAGATGTCCCCAGCGAAGACGGTCCAGAGCGATCTGTCGTGATCCACGACCTCCTCGCCCCGAGCCGTCCAGCGGCCGAGGATGTCCGGAATCCGACTGTCCGGAACGTCGGCCTGCCAATAGGTCCCAGTGAGGGAAGCGGTGAGGGAAGGCGGGCCGTACGGCGCCGAGACCGTCTCGGCGCGGTGCTCGAGCCGCGCCTTCCACTGCTGCTCTGCGTCGTCATCGCTCATGGTGCCGACCCTTCCATACGGGCGCGGGGAGCCCCAGGTGATCGCGGAGGGTCCGGCCCTCGTACTCCGCCCGGTACGCGCCGCGCTCCTGGAGCAGCGGCACTACGCGGTCCACGAATTCGTCGAGCCCGCCGGGCGTGAGGTGGGGCACGAGGATGAATCCGTCCGCTGCGTCCGTCTGGATGAACTCGTCGAGCTCGGCGGCGACCGAGCCCGGGGTGCCGATGAAGGACTGCCGCCCCGTCGTCTCGATGACCGTCTGCCGGATCGACAGCCCTTTCGCCTCGGACAGCGCCCGCCATTTCGCGGCGATGGCGCCCGGGTCTCCGACCCGCACCCTGCCCTCGGCGAGCTGCGCATCCGGGTCCGGGTCGACGCCGGGCAGCGGCCCGTCCGGGTCGTACGCGCTCAGATCCCGGCCCCAGATCTGCTCGAGGGCGACGATCGCGGTCTGCGGGGAGACCTGCTGACTGCGGATCTCGGCGGCCTTCTCCTGTGCCTCGGCCGCGGTGTCGCCGAGGACGAAGGTCACCCCTGGCATGATCTTGAGGTCACCGGGCTGCCGCCCGTACGCGGCGAGCCGCCGCTTGACGTCGGCGTAGAAGACGCGGCCCGCCTCGAGAGTGCCGTGCCGGGTGAAGATCACGTCGGCGGCGGAGGCGGCGAACTCGCGCCCCTCGTCGGAGTCCCCCGCCTGGATGACGACGGGGTGGCCCTGCGGGCTGCGCGGGACGGTGGTGGTGCCCTCGATCGAGAAGTGCTCGCCGTGGTGCCTGAACGGGCGCGGCTCGCCGGCCGCCCCTGGAGAGTCGGGCGTCCAGGAGTCCCACAGCTCGCGGGCGGTGGCGACGAACTCGGCGGCCCGCGTGTAGCGGTCGGCCCGGTCGAGGTAGCCGCCGCGCCGAAAGTTCTCCCCGGTGAACGCGTCGGAGGAGGTGACGACGTTCCACCCGGCACGGCCTCCGCTGAGGTGGTCGAGGGAGGCGAGGCGGCGGGCGAGCTCGTACGGCTCGTTGAAGGTCGCGTTGACCGTGGCGGCCAGGCCGATCCGGTCGGTGACCGCGGCAAGGGCGTTCAGCACGGTGATCGACTCGGGCCTGCCGACCACGTCGAGGTCGTGGATGAGCCCCTTGTGCTCGCGCAGCCGCAGCCCCTCGGCGAGGAAGAAGTAGTCGAAGAGACCGCGCTCGGCGGTGTGCGCGAGATGCGCGAAGGAGGAGAAGTCGATCTGGCTGCGGCTGCGGGGATTCGCCCAGACCGTGGTGCTGTTGACGCCGGGAAAGTGGGCGGCGAGATGGATCTGCTTCTTGGTGTGCCTGCGGTGGTTGCCGTCGGTCATGCGGCTGTTCCCCCTGTGCGTGCGTAGCGGTTGACCGGGCGGGTCAGGCCCAGGTGGTCACGGAGTGTGGTGCCCGGATAGAAGCGACGCAGCAGCCCGCGGTGCTGGAGTACGGGCACGGTGCCGTCGACGACCCGGGCGAGGTCGCGTGGTGCATCGGCCGGGCGCAGATGGAAGCCGTCGGCGGCGCCCGCCGCGTGCCAGTCGCCGATCCGGTCGGCGAGCTCCACGGCGTCCGCGGTCGTGTGGAGTTCCACGGGCAGCGAGGCGAGTACGGTCAGCCGGGCCGGGTTCCGGCCGAACTCCCGGGCCCGCTCACGCAGTTCCTCGCCGACCGCGCGCGCCGAGCCGGGGTCGGCGGCCCGTACGAAGGCGACGTCCGCGTACCGGGCGGCGGCCTCCCGCGGTGGTTCCGCGGTGACGTCGACGGCGGTCACCGGGTGGCCCTGGGGCGGGCGCGGCACGATCGACGGGCCGCGGACCGCGAAGGTCGCGCCCTGGAAGTCGACGTAGTGCAGCTTGTCGCGGTCGATGAAGCGGCCTGTCGGCACGTCGCGTATCTCGGCGTCGTCCTCCCAGCTGTCCCACAGCCGGGCCGCGACGTCGGCGACCTCGCCCGCCTCCCGCCAGAGCGCACCCGCGGGCGCGACCGGGCGGCGGCCGAACAGCCTGGCCTCCGCCTCGGTCGTCGACACGTCGACGGTCCAGCCGGCCCTGCCGCGGCTCACCCAGTCCAGGGTCGCGACGGAGGTGGAGACGTGGAAGGGCTCGGTGTGGGTGGTGGTGACGGTCGGCACGAATCCGATCCGCTCCGTGGCGGGGGCGACCCGGGCGAGCACGGCGAGCGCGTCGAGGCGGCCGGCCGCCCGGCCCCGGCGCGAAGTCCGCCCCGGGGCCGCGAAGCCGTCGTCGAGGGTGACGAAGTCGAGCGTGCCGCGCTCGGCGAGCCGCGCGAGCTCCACGTAGTACGAGGCCTCGTACTGCCCGGGGCCGTCGATGGCGGCCGCGAGATGGAGCGGTCGGGCGAGAGCGGGCATGGTTCCCTGCCTTTCGTGGGGGGCAGCGCGCGACAGGAGAGGTCGCACAGAGACGTGAGCAGAGCCCGGGCGGCGGCGTCGTTCCGCCGGAACGCGAGCGCGCGGGTACGGGGCTGGTTCCGGGAACGCGAGCGCGCGGGTACGGGGAGTGCCCGGCGGCGAGTTCGGGCGGCAGCGCGACGGGCAGCGTGCCGCCGCAGGCGCCGTACGTCCACTCGGCGAGCGAGGGCGATGCCGGCGGCCTGGATGGGCCGGTTGCACGGCTGCGTCGTTCACGGGCATGCGCGAAGGCTCCGTCGATGCTTCAGGTCGAACACGGGTGGCGCCTTCACACAGCCGCGCCCCTCAGCACGGCCAGGGACCGAGGCTATGCCTCGCGCAGGGCTCACTGTCAAGGCGGTCCAGACTGTGAGCCAATGGACTCAGGGCAGTTGACGCGAAATACGGATGCCTGTTCCACTTGGGCCATGCATGCATGGCAGCGGCTGGTCACGCGCAACCACATCGACTTCGGTCGGGTGTGGTCGTCGTCCTGTTCGCGCTGACCCCTGCCGCTGAGCCGATCCGGCCCTCCCCCGGCCGCATGCGGGTGAACCCAGGCACGGCCACGGCAGCCTCAGCACATCGGTCTACCCCGCGCCTTCAACACAGCGCGTCCTCGCGCTCCTCCCCTCCCCTCGCCCCACCCCTGCAGCGCGGTCAGCAGCCGTCGCAGGGGAACGTTCCCCCTGTTCGTCCGACGCGGAGCGACGGGCATCGCACCGGGGACGGCCTGTTCACCCGTACGACCCCCGCGTCCCCCATCCGGCCAGCGGCATCCGAAGTAGCACTCCGTCAGCAGCCGTACACGGCAGGAACTCTGACGTTCCAACATTCGTTCTGCACCAGTACCGTCACGAAACCCATGTGCGAGCGGTATCCCCTTGGCGCATCCGCCGCATCATGGACGACCATAGAGAGGCGGGACGCACAGACCGCGTGTGAGAGAGGAGGCGTCCATGGGATCGGTGCGCAAGGCGAGCGCCTGGCTGGGCCTCGTCGACGACCACGACGACGACCGCTACTACGACGACGAGTACGGCGAGGAGTCCGGGCAGCAGCAGCCGAAGGACGCCTGGGTGACCGACCCGCGTGTGCGGGTGGCCGCCGAGACGGCCCAGGAGGAGGGCAGCCGGATCGCCACCGTCACCCCGGACGGCTTCCGCGACGCCCGCGGAATCGGCGAGCTCTTCCGGGACGGTGTCCCGGTGATCGTGAACCTTACGGCCATGGAGCCCACCGACGCCAAGCGCGTGGTGGACTTCGCCGCCGGGCTGACCTTCGGGCTGCGCGGTTCCATCGAGCGGATCGCCACCCGGGTCTTCCTGCTCACCCCCGCCGACTACCAAGTGGTCAGCGGCGACGCCGGCCGCTCCGCGGACGGCTTCTTCAACCAGAGCTGACGGCAGGGCCGCTCACCGCGCCCCCTCCCCGCTCCCCGCCTTCATCTGAATCCCACGGCATTCACCTGAAGGCTTCGATCCCGGTGAGCGCCTTGCCCAGCACGAGTTGGTGCATCTCGACCGTGCCCTCGTAGGTGAGCACGGACTCCAGATTGGTCGCGTGCCGCATCACCGGGTACTCCAGCGAGATCCCGTTGGCGCCCAGGATCGTCCGGGCCGTGCGGCAGATCTCGATCGCTTCCCGTACGTTGTTGAGCTTGCCGAAGCTGACCTGCTCGGGCCGGAGCTTGCCGGCGTCCATCCGCCGCCCCAGGTGGTGGGCGAGCAGGATGCCCTTGTGCAGCTCGACCGCCATGTCCGCGAGTTTGGCCTGGGTGAGCTGGAAGCCGCCGATGGGCCTGCCGAACTGCTCGCGGGTCTTCGCATACTCGACCGCTGTCTCGAAGCAGGTGCGCGCCGCGCCCATCGCGCCCCACACAATGCCGTAGCGGGCGTGGTTGAGGCAGCCCAGCGGCCCGCGCAGCCCGGTGGCCTCGGGGAGGACGGCGTCGGCCGGGAGACGGACGGCATCGAGGATGAGTTCGCTGGTGACCGAGGCCCGCAGCGACCACTTGTGCTTGATCTCGGGCGCGGAGAAGCCGGGGGCGTCGGTGGGGACGACGAAGCCTCGGATGCCGTCGTCGGTGCGGGCCCACACCACCGCCACTCCGGCCACCGAGCCGTTGGTGATCCACATCTTGCGGCCCGTCAGGACCCAGTCGGAGCCGTCGCGCTTGGCGTACGTGCGCATGCCCGCCGGGTCGGAGCCGTGGTCGGGCTCGGTCAGCCCGAAGCAGCCGATGACCTCGCCTGCCGCCATCCGCGGCAGCCAGTGCTGCTTCTGCTCCTCGGAACCGAAGCGGTGGATCGCGTACATGGCGAGGGATCCCTGCACGGAGACCAGGGAGCGGATGCCGGAGTCGGCGGCCTCCAGCTCGAGGCAGGCGAGGCCGTACTGCACGGCGCTCGCGCCCGCGCAGCCGTAGCCCTCGAGGGACATGCCCAGCGCGCCGATGGAGCCGAGCTCGCGGGCGAGTTCGCGGATGCCGGGCAGCTCACCGCGCTCGTACCAGCCGGCGACGTCCGGCAGTACGCGGTCGGCTGCCCACTGCCGTACGGTGTCGCGCACCGCGAGGTCCTCTGCGCTGAGCAGGTCGTCGAGGCCCAGCGGATCCCGGGGATCGAACGGCGGCGCGGACATGGGTCCTCCTGGGGGCGCCTCCAGCGGCAGCTGGGGGAGATCATTTGCGGCTCGGGCCCGACGCTACGACCAGGCGGGGTCTCCCGTCCAGAGCGCTACCGTGCCCTTCCCGGCGCTCGTCGGCGCGCCACTCCGGGCACCCCACGGACACCGCGGACACCGGGCGAACATGCTTCAGCCGGAGCTCTCCGCGCCGACACCGGCGCGGGTGCGGGTCTGCTGCCCGGGGATGGCACCGTCCGGGCTCGTCATCGCCGCGCGGCTCCCGCTGCTCCCGCGCGGGGCCCGCTCAGGCTGCGGGGCCGACGCGTAGTCCTCGCCGCACTCCATGACCCGCGGCAGCCGCAGCGCGGCGAACGCGCCGAGCAGCAGCAGGGCGGCGCTCGCGATGAGCGTGACGTGCAGGCCGTGGACGAAGGCGTCGCGGGCCGCGTCGCGCAGAGCGGTGCCGGCGGGGCCGCCGAGCCGGCGTGCCACCTCGTACGCCTCGCCGAGCGAGTGGCCTGCCGCGCCGCTCGCCGCGGACGGCACGCCGGGCACCGTGGACACACCGGGCGTGTAGGCGGCGTTCATGACGCTGCCCAGCAGCGCGATGCCGATGCCCGCGCCGAGCTGGTAGGAGGTCTCGCCGATCGCGGCCGCGCCGCCGGCCTGCTCGGCGGGGGCCTCGCTCAGCATCGACTCGTACGCGCCGAACAGCGTGGTCTCCAGGCCGAAGCCGAGCAGCACGAAGGCGACGGTGAGCAGCGCGGGCCGGTCGTACTGGCCCATGAAGGTCAGCGAGAGCACGGCGGCCGCGGTGAGCGAGAAGCCGAGGGCGACCATGATGCGCGGGCCGAAGCGCTGGAGCATGCGGGAGCCGAGGAGCCCGGCGGCCATCGCGGCGACGGTGAGCGGGACCATCCGCAGCCCGGTTTCGAGCGGGGAGAGCCCGAGGACCAGCTGGAGGTACTGGGTCGCGATCAGCTGGAGGCCGACCAGCGCGAGCATGGCGAGGACGATGCAGCCGACGGAGGTGCCGAAGGCGGGCCTGGCGAACATCCGCAGATCGACGAGCGGGTGCGCACGGCGGCGCTGGCGCCGTACGAAGAGCACGAGCAGCGCGGCGCCGACGAGCAGTGGGCCGAGGGTGACCGGGTGGAGCACGGCCTCGCCGCCGCCCGCCCGCTTCACACCCAGCACGACGCCGAAGAGCCCGAACGCGGCCAGCAGCGCGCCGAGTACGTCCCAGGGGCCGTTGCCGTCCCCGGTGGACTCGGGCAGCAGCCAGCGGCCGATCGGCAGGATGACCGCCATCAGCGGGATGTTGACGAGAAAGACCGAGCCCCACCAGAAGTGCTCGAGGAGAAAACCGCCGAGCAGCGGTCCCACGGCCGCGCCGACCGCGGCGACCGCGCTCCAGATGCCGATGGCGAGGGCCCTCTCGCGCCGGTCGGGAAAGACCTGGCGGAGGATCGACAGCGTGGCGGGCATGATCATCGCGCCGCCGACGCCGAGGAGGGCGCGGGCCGCGATGAGGACGTGCGGGCTGTCGGCGCAGGCGGCGAGGGCGGAGGCGACACCGAAGAGGCCGTAGCCGAGCAGCAGGATGCGGCGGCGTCCGACGCGGTCGCCGAGTGTGCCGAAGAGGATGAGGAGGGACGCGGCGACGAGCGGATACGCGTCGACGATCCACAGCAGCTCTATCGCGCCGGGGCGGAGGTCCTCGGTGACGGCGGGAACCGCCACGTGCAGGATGGTCGCGTCGAGCGCGACGAGCAGCAGGCTGACGCAGAGGACGACGAGCACGGCCCAGCGGTTGCCGCCTCCGCCGGCCGCGCTGCGCCGATGCCGGGGAACGTCCGCCGGCCGCGGGTCGCTGGCCGTGGTCGTTCCGGACATGTACGCACCTCCCAGTCTGCGCTCGCGGTCGGACGGGCCCCTGGAGCGGACTGCGGCTCTGGCAGGCCCAGTATCGAAAGCGAGTGAGCCGCCAGGGTACGCGAGTCGGGGCGCACTGAACGTGGCCCGGCTCACCTTTGTCAACCACGACACATCGCCTTCCCCGCGTACATTCGGGCGATGCCTACCCACAGATGGCCTGAGGTGCGCGGAGCGTGATGACGGAGGGGGTGTGCGCGGGGCGCGGGAGCGGATACTCCCGGTGTGCTCCCAGTGTGCTCCCGGTCGCCCGGACGCACAGCGAAGCCCGAGGTCATGGCCGTGATCGCAGCAGAGGTGCCGGCATACCGAAGCGCGCCCGCAATGCGAACCGCGAAACGTGTCGGCGAATTCCGGGCCACGCACAGGTAAACGCCGCGGCCATCGCACGGGAGAGTGCCGGGCAATAAGTCCCGGGAAATTCACCCAGCAGCCACCCGGGTTTTGTCGGAAGGGCCTCGAAAGGGGGTTGTGGAAAGGCTCACCCACATCACATCGTCATCACGAACCCGCTGCTTCGTCCGGGGCCGCCGCTCACCCCCTGTAACGTCGATTGGGTGCGTACCGAGCGAATCTTCGCCCGGCTGGAGCAGGAGCCGGAGCGACCAAGCAACCGCGATGTCCCGCGGATGAGCCGACACCGCGTGGTGCTGTTCGGTTCTGCCGTGGTGTTCTACGCGGCGATCGTCGCGGCCGTATTCGTGAGCGACCACCTCGTCCTCGTGGACTGGCGGGTGATGCTCTTCCGGCCGTACAAGCAGTGGCCCGACCTCCACGCGTTCCTGGACTACTTCGTGGTGATGGGTCAGCGCGGGCCGACCGCGGTGCTGGTGGCCGCGTGGCTGGGCTGGCGCTCCTGGAGGCAGCGGACGCTGCGCCCGCTGCTGGCGCTGGGCGTCGCGCTGCTCCTGCTCAACATCACGGTGGGCGCGGTGAAGATCGGGCTCGGCAGACTCGGCCCGCACTACGCGACGACCGTCGGCTCGGCCGAGATGTTCGCGGGCGGGGATATATTCCCTTCGGGTCACACCGCCAACGCCGTGGTGACCTGGGGCATTCTGGCCTATCTCGCCACGACACCGCAGGCCCGGCGGGTGCTGTCCGTGGTCGCCGCGGTCTTCGCTCTCGGGGTCGGTGCGACCACCGTCTACCTCGGCACGCACTGGGTCAGCGATGTGCTGCTCGGCTGGGCCGCGGGCCTGGTGGTCCTGCTGGCGCTGCCGTGGTTCGAGCCCGCAATCGCCTGGTGCGAGGCACACATCCTCGCCGCCAGGGACCGGTTCCGCGAGGGCCGCGGGCTCGCGCCCGCGCCGGTGGCGCCGGCGGCCGCGCAGCCACCGCTGGTGGCAGCCCAGCGGGCCGTACGGAACAACGAGGCGGCGCGGCTGCACCACCCGCCCAGGCCGCACACCGTCCGGTCCGAGCGCACGCCCGTCACGCCGACGGGCAGCCGCCGGCCGCCGCACCTGGACCGTACGCCGCGCACCGCTCCGCTGGGCCCCGCGGCCCAGCGCGGGCGGGCCGGCGGCTGACGCGGCCGGCGGTCTTCTCGGTGTCCCGGGCCTTTCAGTCCGCGGGGACGGTACGCACACCCTCTCCCCCGCAAGCGGCGGCCCCGGCGCTCCTGCTCGAGCGCCGGGGCCGTCGCCGTTTCCGCGTTCGACGTTTCGACGTATGCGGGTATCCGGTATCCGGGTCTCTGCCTGTCAGCACCTGTCCGCCGCGTCAGCCCTTCCAGCAGCGGACCACTTCGCCGTCCTTGACCGCGAAGTTGATGCGGCCGGACAGGTACTCCATGGTGATGATCGCGTCCGGCGGGAGGCTGCGAACGGTGCTCCAGCCGAGGTCCCGTGCCCGCGTCTCGGCCGCCTCTGCCTCGAGTCCGACATAGGCCTCGAGGTCGTCGTCCGCCGGCTCCGCGCGATTCGAAGTGTCGTTCATGAGGCCCACCGTAGGCCGCGGCAGGTGTGAGACGGAAGGCACACCCGGCCCGCCGCGGCATCCCCGTCTCGTCACGCTTGTGTCACAGACGGGCACCGCTCATATCCCCTGATGGCCGTCACTCGTACGGGCATTCCTGGGCCTTCGGGAACGCCCGGAGAATCTCGCCGAATTGCGCTTGCGGAGCGGGACGTCATTTCGGCGGGAATTCCGAACGCGGGCGCCGGCCAATCAAATTCACGGCCCGCTGGACTGCTTCCACGAGCCCCAACGGAACGCGGTGCGGGGGGCCGGTAGCGCGACCGCGGCAGACGACAAACCAGAAATGCCCGACACGTTGCCCGGCGCGTTGTCCGAATCGTTCCAGGACCTCGCCGACGCACTCTCGCGAGGCAGGTGACGGGGCGCGCATGATGGCGAGGTGGTCCGCCCCGGCGCTGCGGCGCGCTGCCGACCGAAGGGAACACACGCGGCATAACGTGCGGTGGAGCACCAGCCCGAGAGCCTGCACTGCGAAGCGCGAGGGGGCGCCTGTGAGTACCCGGACAGCGGAGGCGAGCGCCGGACCCGCACCCGTACGGAAGCCGGGGCAGATCGCCGTCGACTGGCTGACCACCACCGACCACAAGAAGATCGGCCACCTCTACCTGATCACCTCGTTCGCCTTCTTCCTGGCCGCCGGTGTGATGGCGATGCTGATGCGGGCCGAGCTCGCCCGTCCGGGCCTTCAGCTGATGTCGGCCGAGCAGTACAACCAGGCGTTCACCCTGCACGGCACGATCATGCTGCTGCTCTTCGCGACGCCGACCTTCGCGGGCTTCGCCAACGAGATCATGCCGCTGCAGATCGGCTCGCCCGACGTGGCCTTCCCGCGGCTGAACATGCTCTCGTACTGGCTGTTCCTCTTCGGCGGGCTGATGGTGCTGGGCGCGCTGCTGGTGCCGGACGGGGCCCCGGACTTCGGCTGGACCGCGTACGCGCCGCTCAACAGCCTGCAGCGCACGCCGGGCATCGGCGCCGACCTGTGGATCATGGGCCTCGCACTCGCCGGCTTCGGGACGATCCTCGGCTCGGTGAACTTCCTGACCACCATCATCTGCATGCGCGCTCCGGGCATGACGATGTTCCGGATGCCGATCTTCTGCTGGAACACCCTCTTCACCTCGATCATGGTGCTCATGGCCTTCCCGGTGCTGGCGGCCGCGCTGCTGTGCCTGGAGGCGGACCGGCGCTTCGGGTCCGTCGTGTTCCAGCCGGAGTTCGGTGGCGCGCTGCTCTGGCAGCACCTCTTCTGGTTCTTCGGCCATCCGGAGGTCTACATCATCGCGCTGCCGTTCTTCGGCATCATCACCGAGATCCTCCCGGTGTTCTCCCGGAAGCCGATCTTCGGTTATCTCACGCTGATCGGCGCGACGATGTCCATCACCGCGCTGTCGATGGTGGTGTGGGCGCACCACATGTTCGCGACCGGCGCCGTGCTGCTGCCGTTCTTCTCCCTGCTGTCCTTCCTGATCGCGGTGCCGACGGGGGTGAAGTTCTTCAACTGGACGGGGACCATGCTGCGGGGCTCGCTGTCCTTCGAGACGCCGATGCTCTGGGCGACGGGCTTCCTGGTCACCTTCCTGTTCGGCGGGCTCACCGGCGTCCTGCTGGCCTCTCCTCCCATCGACTTCCACGTCACGGACACCTACTTCGTCGTCGGCCACTTCCACTACACGGTCTTCGGGACCGTGGTCTTCGCGACCTTCGCGGGCTTTTACTTCTGGTGGCCGAAGTTCACCGGGAAGCTGCTCGACGAGCGGCTGGGGAAGATCCACTTCTGGACGCTGTTCACCGGCTTCCAGACGACCTTCCTGGTGCAGCACTGGCTGGGCGCCGAGGGCATGCCCCGGCGGTACGCCGACTACCTGGCCGCCGACGGCTTCACCGTGCTCAACACGGTCTCGACGATCGGGTCCTTCCTGCTCGGCCTGTCCACCCTGCCGTTCCTCTACAACGGGTGGCGGACCGCCAAGTACGGCAGGAAGGTCGAGGTCGACGACCCCTGGGGCTACGGCAGGTCGCTGGAGTGGGCGACCGCCTGCCCGCCGCCGCGGCACAACTTCGTCACCATGCCCCGTATCCGTTCCGAGTCGCCGGCCTTCGAGCTGCACCACCCGGAGGTCGCGGCACTGGCACCGGAGCCTCCCCTGCGGGAACGGAAAGCCGGCGAACTGGAGGAGTGACCCTCGTCACCCGGCCGGAATCGCAGCCTCCAGTGCCCGGCCGAGCCGGTCCGCGATCGCCCTGATGCGCTCGCCCAGCTCGGCCGGTTCGCGGACTTCGAACTCGAAGCCCATCAGCACGATGTGGATCACCAGGACGTCGAGCGAGTGCGCCCCGGTGTGCAGCAGGCAGCTGTGCTCGTCGACCGCCTCCAGCACTCCGTCCGACGGGGAGATCTTCCGCGCCGCCTCCTCGGCGGAGGCGTGCAGCAGGATGACGGCCTGCGCCGCGTACGCCGTCGTGGACACCCCGCGCGAGACGTACGTGGCGAGGTCCTCCGCGGGCGGCGTGCGCGGCTCGAAGCGGGGGCCGTGCGGCGGCTTCGGGACGATGCGGTCCGCCCGGAACGTACGCCAGGCGCCGCGGTCCACGTCCCAGGCGACCAGGTACCAGCGGCGCTCGGTGAAGACCAGCCGGTGCGGCTCCACGATCCGCCGGCTCGTCGCGCCGCCGTGGTCGCGGTACTCGAACCGCACCCTCTCGCGGTCCCGGCAGGCGTGCGCCAGCTCGGTCAGCGTGCCCGCCTCGACCTTCGGGCCGCGGTGACCGCCGAGCATCGGCACGGTGAAGGAGTTCAGCGCCTCCACACGCCGCCGCAGCCGGGACGGCAGCACCTGCTCGAGCTTGGCCAGGGCCTGGACGGACGTCTCCTCGATGCCTTCGATCCCGCCGCCTGCCACGGTCCGCAGGCCGACCGCCACCGCGACGGCCTCCTCGTCGTCCAGCAGGAGGGGCGGGAGCGCGGCCCCCGCGCCGAGCTGGTAGCCGCCCCCCGTGCCGGGACTGGCGTGGACGGGGTAGCCCAGCTCGCGCAGCCGGTCCACGTCCCTGCGTACGGTCCTGGTGGTGACCGAGAGGCGGTCGGCGAGATCCTGTCCCGACCATTCGCGGTGGGTCTGCAGCAGCGAGAGCAGACGCAGCAGTCGTGCCGATGTCTCCAACATGTCTCTAGTCTCCCCGCTGTCGAGGACAGAATCCGTCCGCAAGCACTCGACCGTCCACTTCCTGCACGTCCGCTCCCCCGAGCCGGACGCGCTGCCGCTGCTCCTCACGCACGGCTGGCCCGGCTCGGTCGTGGAGTTCCTCGACATCATCGGGCCGCTCACGGATCCGCGCGCCCACGGCGGCGACCCCGCGGACGCCTTCCACCTCGTCATCCCCTCGATTCCGGGCTTCGGCTTCTCCGGACCCACCCGCGACAAGGGCTGGAGCACGGGACGGGTGGCCCGGGCCTGGGCGGAGCTGATGCGGCGGCTGGGCTACGAGCGGTACGGCGCGCAGGGCGGCGACTGGGGAGCGGTCATCTCCCCGGAGCTGGCGCGGGTGGCCCCCGGGGCGGTCGTCGGCGTGCACGTGAACGCCGCGTCCGTGGGCTTCACGCCGCTCGGCCCGCTGTCCGAGGAGGACCAGGCAGCGCAGAAGCCCATTCCCGACCTGGCGGTGCGGAGCACCGCAGCTTCACTCCGTAATGCATCTGATACGCTCAGTGGCTTGTCGGGGACGACAGCCAAGTCCCCAACAACCCGAGCGAGTCCTGTACTTGCTCCGGCGGCCGGAAGAGTCGTCGCCGGACGGGCATGACCTGTCAAACTCCCCGGAGCGATCCAGGGGAGAGTCTCCCGAGATTCAGCCGGGAGAGAACTTCAAAAGGAGAGCGGCAGCCACTTCTGGGAGCCGCCGCCCGCCTCGTCGGGTCTGCCGACGGGGGGCGAACTTCGCGGAGGACCGCGCGGTGCGGGTAATCGCGCCGCGGTCCAACGCGGTCGTTCACTGGTCCGAGTTAGACCGCGGCGGCCACTTCGCGGCCCTTGAGGAGCCGGCGCTCCTCACCGGCGACATCAGGACGTTCTTCCACCGGTTCCGCTAGGCGGCCCTCAAGCCGTTGAACTTGCCCCTGCCCATCCCGGGCTCCGCTCCCTGACCCCGAGGGTCCGGGAGCGGAGCCCCGAACCAGCCAAGCCCGCCGCAGGCGGGGCGCTCCGGCGGGCTGGGGCTAGGCGGCCGTCCCGCCCGGTGGGGCGATGAGGACGGCCAGGTCGTTGTCCATCGTGTAGTACGGGCCGGCCTCGGCGGGCCCGTGCTCCTCGGTGGTCAGCGACTGCACCGGATACGTGAAGATCTGCTTCTTGTCCGGCACATCGTCCAGAATCCGCGCGACCCGCACCGCTTCCGCACCCGGCCCCGGCCGCAGCCACAGGTCCCACGCCTCGCTGCCGCCCTCCCACACCTCGGCCAGCTCCTTGTACGCGAGCGTGAAGGCGAAGTACCGGTCGGCGCTTCCGGCGCGTGCGGGCCCCTCGACCGACGCGGGCACCGTACGGACCAGGGAGGGGTCGCGGCGGGAGCGGGCCTCGGCCAGGGCGCCGGGCTCCCCCTGCACCCCGTACAGCCGCCCCTGGACCGTCATCACCCCGTCCGAGAGCCGGATTTCGCCCGCCTCGGCGTGCGGCGCGCGCAGCCAGCTGCGGATGGTCAGATTGCCGTGCTTGGTGGCGTACGGGATGCGAACCGCGACCGAGGCGCGGTCCGGATCCGGCCGGCGGTCGACGAGCGAGCGGAGGTCGAGGATGCCGGGCTCGAGCCGCTCCGACTCGCCGCCACCGGCCTCCGCGTAGACGTCCCATCGGCCCTCCGGCAGCGACACGCTGCTCGGCAGCACGGCTCGCAGCCGCGCGTCGCGCTCGTCCTGCCCGTCGCGCCCCTCCCGCCCGGCGGGCACGAGCGGCAGCCGTACCTCGTCGGCCGTCGTGTCCTCGCCGCGCACGCGCAGGACCAGTGCCGCGTCCCAGCTGTCGGGTACGGCGCCCGAGTAACCGCCGTCCACGAGGTCGAAGGTGAGGCCGCCGGCGGAATCCGCAATGCAGTCGGCGCGTCGCGGCGGGACGGACACGGCAGGGGTCTCCTCGGGTGCGGTGGTCTGAGTCGTCGGCGTCATCGGGGTCGTCTGAGTCTGGTTCCGAGTCGTCTGAGGCTGGGTCTGCGTCTGGGTCTGGGTCGGGCTCGGCCGAGTCTGAGTCGGCTGAGTCTGGGTCGTCTCGGTGGTCCGGACGGTCACGGTCGTCTTGGTCGTTCCGGTGGTCTTGATCGTCTTGGTCGCTTCAGTCGTCTTGATCGTTTCGGTCGTCTTGGTCGTTTCGGCCGTCGTCCCGGTGTTCCGGGCCATCCGGCCGGGCCGCCCCGCCAGTTCGGCGGAGGTGGTCATACGGCCCGCCCCCTGCGCAGTGCGGTGCGCCCCGCGTCCCGTACGGCATACGCCCCGCCGAGCAGCGCACCGCGCGTGCGGTGCAGCGAGCCGCGCAGCCGGGCGCGGGCGCTGCCGCGCCCCGCCTGCTCGACCAGGTCGGCGAACAGCGACTCGTAGCGCCCTGCGACCCGGGACGGGTCGAAGCGGGCGGATCTCTGGAGGGCCGCCTGGCCCATCCGCTGCCGCAGAGCGTCGTCGTTGATGAGCTGGAGCAGGGCGGCGGCCACCGCGTCCGGCTTGCGCGGCGGCACCAGCAGTCCGTCCACGCCGTGCTCGATGATCTCCCCGGGGCCGTGCGGGCAGTCGGTGGAGACCACTGGCAGGCCGCAGCGCATGGCCTCCACGATCGTCATGCCGAAGGACTCGAGGCTCGAGGTGACCGCGGCGATGGAGCCCTTGGCCCACTCGGGCTCGATGGGGTTGGCGGGCCCCATCAGGAATACGTGGTTGTAGAGGCCGAGTTGGTCGATCAGGCGGCGCAGCTTGTCCTTCTCCGCGCCCCCGCCGTAGATGCGCAGCCGCCAGTCGGGACGTTTCTCCACCACCGTGGCGAAGGCCTTGACGAGCACGTCGTAGCGCTTGACCTTGGCAAGGCGCCCGGCGGCGACGACCCACTTGCCGGTGCCGTCGGCGGGCTCGACGGCGGGCTCGGGCACGCTGTTGGGCACGGCCTCCACGCGCACGCCGGGCAGCCGCAGCGTGTCGCGGTAGGCGCCGGCGTCGGCCTCGGTGACGGTGGTGACCGCGTCCAGCCTGGGGTAGAGGCCGCGCAACTCCCTGCGCAGTGCGGGCGAGTGGCTGTCGAGGGTCAGGTGCTCCTGCCCGACGCGCACGGGGCCGCGCCGCGCCTGGCGGGCGATGTGCACGTTGAGTCCCGGCCGGGTGCCGACGAGGACGTCGGCGTCGAGGGTCCGGAGATGGCGGGCGATGCGCTGGTCGGTCAGCTCGCTGTACTGCTCGTAGCGGCCCTCGGCCTGGGGGAAGACGCGTGCCGGGCGGTGGTACGCCGGGAGGTCGCCCTCGTAGCCCGGACTGTCCTTGCGGATGTCGACGAGGTGGCGCAGCCGCACCTTCGGACCGGTGTCGAAGACGGGCTCGTCGCGGTGACGGAAGACCGAAACGATCTCCACTTCGTGCTGCTCTGCGAGCGTGCGGGCAAGGTTGTACGTCGTACGGATCGTCCCGCCGATCCCGTACGCATTGTGAATCAGGAATGAGATGTGCATCCGTCCCCGTATCTCACGCTTCTCTGTGGTCAGTCCGCCTCTTCCGCTTTCCTGAACGGTTAGACCGTCCCACCCGGTTCAGGGTTGGTCTTTATCACCGTCTTGTTCCAGAAGAGATACGGTTTCGATAGCCAAGGCCGGGAACTTTTCAGTGCCTTGCGCGTCACATCGGCTACGTCACGGGCTGTAGGGCAGCTGCGGAACCGTGAAGCAGTTTTCCGACATGTCACCGTCTTGGGTGATCCAGCCACCCTTCCCGTCCTGGGCATCGTCACTCCAACGAGCGACGGAGAGACAGCTGCGCCGGGTCCTCGGCGGCTCCTCCGACGGCTTGAAGCTCACCGGCAGAAGCAATCCATGGGCCGTATACGGCTCGTTGCGCGTCACGAAGCGCTCGACGCACGCGCGCGTGAGCCGGTCACCGCAGGACTTCGCGGCGTCCGTGAACCACATCGCGGCCGCCCACCCCTCCAACTCCCACTGGGACAACCGGTCCCCGCCCGCGTGCCCGCGCATCCCCTTCCGAAACTCACGGACGGCCGGGTGCCCCGTGTCGTCGTAGTTGCGGCTGGAGCCGGTCACCCAGAGGGCGTTGCGGCAGCCCGGCGCGTCCTTGTAGTCCTCCCGCACCGAGTCGGACCAGTTCTGAACGTTCGTCACCTTCGCCGTGACCTTGGCGCCCACGGAGTCCATGGCCTGGCAGAGCCGGGCGTTGCCGTGCGTGTCCATGGCGTCGAAGACCAGGTCGGCGCCCTGGGACCGCAGATCGGCCGCGACCGCCTGGAAGTTGGGCAGCGCGAAGTCGACCTCCTCGTTCACGACCCGGTAGCCCTCGGCCCGCAGCCCGCGGGTGACCAGCTGGGCGTACGCGGCGGAGGCGGCCTGGTTGTACGAGACGACCGCCGCCGTACGGGCACCCTGTTCGCGCTTGAAGTAGCGGTAGACCTCGGTGCCGCCGTAGAGGCGCCCGCCCCAGCCGGGCTTGCCGTCGCGCGGGGCCTGGCTGCCGTAGATGCCGTAGAGGTGCGGGTAGGTGTCGTAGGCGGGCCCGATGGGCTGGCCGCCGATGTCGGGGACACCCGCCCTGCTGACCCGGGGCGCGCCCGCGTAGTCCAGCGCGGTGGTGGCGACCAGCGCGAACACCTTCTCCTCGTCGACCAGCCGGTGCACGCACTCGTTGTTGCCGACGCCGCTCCCGCCGTCGTCGCAGGTCAGGACCTCCACCGGGCGCCCGCCCACGCCGCCCTCGGCGTTGAGGCCGTCGAAGTAGGCCCCGGCGCCGTCCCGCGGACCGGTGAAGGCGGCGCCGCCCACGGGGCTCGTGGTGCTGGTGATGATGCCCACCTTGATGGGCTCGCCGTGCGCCGGGCCGGGCGAGGCGGTGCGGTTCTCTCGCGTCGGCCGGTTCTCGAACTCGCTCTCCGGCACTCTGCTGCCGCAGGCGGCGGTCAGCAGGAGCAACGCTGCCAGGAGCGCGGCGGTGCAGGCCGCAGCCCAGGATTCCGGGCGCGCCGGGCCGTGGCCCGCCGACGTGATCCTCGGGTGCGCCGTCGGAAGGTCATTCTCAGCAACCCGGGGCCTGTACGTCACTGCCGCTCATCTGCACGAGGCCGCACAGGGTCTTCACGGACACCTTCCACACGTTGTCCTGCTCGACGGCGCTGCCGCGGGCATTCGGCAGCGCGGTCGCGCCCTGGAGGGTCAGGGTGTACGTGACATCGGCTCCGGTCGCGGAGGTGAACGTCACCTTCGTCACCTCGGCCCCGACCTGCCGGGCGCGCTGGTCACCGCTGAACGCCTGGAGCAACGGCTGCAACCTGTCGCCGTTCTCGAGGTACTTGGTCTTCTCTTCGGTCGGGGTGTCCGCGTCGAAGAACTTCTGCCAGTTCCCCCTGATCTCGCTCTCCGCTGCCGCCGGGTCGGCCGGCCGGTTCGCAGGACTCTCCCGGGTCTCGGTCGCGGCCGTCGGCTTGGGAGACGGCTCCTCGGCTCCCCCGTTGTCGTCCCCGCAGCCGGTGGCCGCCACCCCTACGAACAGGATCCCGGCCGCCGCCCACGCCGCCGACCGTGCGTGTACGCCAAGGACCATCTGGACCACCACCAGGTGTAGTCGGGCCCGTACTGATCGATGCTTTCAGGGTGTGACTCCAGAGGGCATAGTGCAACTCATCGGGTGGCATACACGGCCATGTGGCACAGCGACTTCGCAGACCGACTTGCGCAACCTCGAGGGGGCCGCATGCGGACGGCACGACAGCGCTCGTGGGCGAGGGCCCTGCACTGGACAGGCTGGCTGGCGCTCGCGGTCGGAGCTGTGCTCTGTGCGGTCGGCTGGTACGGGGTGTCGGGCGAGCGCTTCGTCGAGCAGCAGATCCCGTATCTGGCGTCCTGCACCGTGCCGGGAGCCGCTCTGATCATCGCGGGCGCGGTGCTGCTGGCCCGCGGCGAGCGGGCGCTCGCGGCGGAGCGGGTGGAGGAGCTCCACCGGCTGCTGGTGACGTACGGGGACACCTCCGGCGCGGGCGGGGCGGGGGCCGCGGAGGCTGCCGGGGCGGCTGGGGAGGCTGGGGCGCTCCCTCAGGACCGCGCTCGGGCGGTGGGCGCAAGCCCGGGTGCGGGGGCTGGGGCGGGGCCGGGCCCGGCGGCGGGTCCGCCCGCCCAGCCCGAGGAGCGCCCGCCGACCGGTGAGCCTCCGCTGCTCGCGATCCCGGGCGGGACGCTCCTGCACCGCCCCGGATGCCCCCTCGTCGCGGACAAGCCGCAGACCTTCCCGGTCACCGACGCGATCCGCGCGGACCTGGACCTGGGCCCCTGCCCGGTCTGCGAACCGGACCTCGGCGCGGTCGAACCCGAGCCGGGCCCTGGACCGCAGCCCCGGTCGGGCACCGCCCCTGACGGCGAAGACCGTTCTGACACGGGTGAAGGGATCGCGGGCGATGGGGCCTCGGGGGCGGAACCCGGATCCGGGCCGCAGGCCGGACATCCACCCGAGCGGCCCGGACCGCAGGAACAGTCCGGGCCCGGGGCCCGCACCGAAGGGGAGGCCGGGCCCGGATCCGGGCCGCAGGCCGGAGGCCACACGGGACCACAGCCGCGACCGGAACCAGAGCCCGGGCAAGGCCGGGGGCCGGGGCAGGGGCCAGAGGCGGGGCAAGGCCCGGGGCCAGAGCAGGGGCCGGAGCCCGGGCAAGGCCCGGGGCCGGAGCCGGAGGACCGGGCGGGGCCCGGTAGTCCAGCCCCGCCGGAGGCGTGACCGTGGGGTCGCTCACCTATGAGCTCATCCTTGCCGGCATCGCCATCGGCAGCGCCACCGCTCTGACCGGCATCGGACTGATCGTCACCTACCGGGCCACCGGCGTGCTCAACCTCGCCCATGGGGCCGTCGCGATGGTCACGGCGTACGTCATGTGGCAGTTCGCCGTCGAGTGGGACTGGCCGCTCGCGGCGGCCGCGGCCGTGAGCCTGGTGATCGTGGCGCCCGGGATCGGCGTGCTCCTCGACGTGGCCGTCTTCCGGCCGCTCTCCCGCTCCCGCGACCTCAGCGGCGCCGGCCCGGGCAGAACCCTCGTCGCCTCGCTCGGCGTCTTCGTCCTCCTGGTCGGCGGCGCCACCCTCGTATGGGGCCCGGGCGCCCAGGCGGACGCACCCGTGCTGCTGCCCGAGGACCCGTGGGTGCAGCTCGGCACGGCTGTCGTGCTCGCCGCCGGGGTCGGCGCGGTGACCCGCTGGACGAGCTTCGGCCGGGAGCTGCGGGCGGTCGTCGACAACCGGCGGCTCGCCGTGCTCGGCGGCGTCGACGCCGACCGGGTGGCCTCGGCGGGCTGGGCCTTCGGCGCGTTCACGGCGGGTCTCACCGGCGTACTGCTCGCCCCGTACGTACGGCTCGACCCGTACGGCCTGCCGCTCCTCGTCATGGAGGCCATGGCGGTGGCGGTCGCGGCCGCCATGCGGAGCCTGCCGGTGGCGGTGGGGGCGGCGCTCGCGATCGGGGTGGCGCAGAGTCAGATGACGCGGCTCCACCCGAAGGGCTGGGCGGAGCCGCTGGTCCAGGCCATCAGCGCGAACCTCTTCGTCGTCGCCCTGCTCGTCGCCGCCCTCGCGCTGCCCGCCGTCGGTGCGGTACGCGGGCTCCCCGCCGAGGCGGAGTCCGTCCTTCCGGGCGCAATGCGGCGCCAGGGACGGCACACCACGAGCGCCTGGCTCGTCGCCGGCGTCCTCTTCCTCCTGCCGCTCGGCTTCGCGGGCCGGGACCTCTACACGTCGGTGCAGGTGCCCGCGCTGGCCGTCGTTCTGCTCTCGCTGGTCGTCGTCACCGGCATGGGCGGGCAGATCTCCCTCGGCCAGGCGGCGTACGCGGGGCTCGGCGCGCTCTTCACCGCGCTGCTCGCGGCCGGGCGCTTCCCCGGCCTGCCCGCGATGCCCGAACTCCTCGCCCTGGCCGTGGCCGTGGTCCTGGTCGCTCCGCTCGGCCTGCTCACCGGCTGGCCCGCGATCCGCAGACACGGGCTCGCGCTGGCGCTGGTGACCCTCGCGATCGGGGTCGCGGTCAGCCGCTTCGTGTTCGTGCAGCCGTACGCGACGTCGGGTCTGGGCCTCGGCCGTCCCGCGGGCTTCGAAGGCGACCGCGCCTTCTACGTCCTCGAACTCGCCCTGCTCGGCGGCGCGCTGGCCGCCGTCGCGGCCCTGCGCAGGGGCCGCGCGGGCCGTGCGCTGGCCGCGATGCGCGACCACGAGCCGGGCGCTGCGGCCTCCGGCGTGCAGGTGCCGGAACTGAAACTGGCGGCGTTCGTGGCGGGCGCGGCTCTCGCGGCGCTCGGCGGCGGAATGCTGGGCATGGGCGTACGGGCCTTCGACCCGGCCGCGTACGACCCGGTGCGCGGGCTGCTGTGGTTCGCGGCCGTGGTGGTGCTCGGGGCGGACAGCCTGATCGGGGCGCTGCTCGCTGCGGCGCTGCTGGTGGGGCTGGACGCGGGGACGCGGGGTGGTGTGGCGGCGGCGCTGATCGGCTTGCTGGCGGTCCTCGTGGGGCGCTTCCCCGAGGGTCTCCCGGCCGCCCTCCGCTCGGCGACCACCCGCCTGTTCCCCCCACGCGGCCCGGCGACGCTGACACCCCTGGGCGTACGCATCGCCGCCCGCCTACCGTCACCCGGCGCCCAGGCAGACCCCCTACGCCCACCCGGCGCACGGACCGGCTCCCGGCGCCCGCCTTCCGACGCCGCCAATCCCGGCCCGGGGCAGATCCCTTCCCGCGACGGGAACCCCGGCCCGGCGGCCCGGCCCGGCCACGATGGCGGCAACCCCGGCGGGACAGACCGCGCCTCCGGCGCAACACTTCCCGCCCACCCGCCCCTTAAGGGGCGGGCAACCGGGAAACCCGGCGCGAAGCGCCAACCGGACAGCCCTCCGTCGCCCCCCGCCGCCCCCGGCCGGACACGTCCCACCAGCCCGCCCCTTGAGGGGCGGGCAGGTAGGGGACTCGGTGCGGAGCGCCGGGGCGTCCGGGGTGTCGGGGGCGAGGCCGGGGGCGGGGGATTCTCAGGGGGCGGCCTGCGCATCGGCGGGGGCACGCCCAGACGTGGCCCGGGGCCCACGGGTGGAGGCGGCGCGGTGTCCGGGCGGGGCGTCGGCCCCGGCTCCGGGGGCGCGGGCGGCGGAGGCCGCCGCCCAAGGCCGGCCTCGCAGACGTCCGAGGGGCGTCGCAGGGGCCGGCTGACGGCGCGTGGGGTGCGGGTGTCGTACGGAGGGTTCGTCGCGCTCGACAGCGTGGACATCTCCGTCGCCCCCGGCCGGGTCACCGCGCTGATCGGCCCCAACGGGGCCGGAAAGAGCACCCTGTTCCACTGCCTGTGCGGCACCCTCCGCCCCCGCACCGGCCTCATCGCCCTCGACGGACGCGACATCACCCGCCGCCCCGCCCACGCCCGTACCCGCCTCGGCATCGCCCGCACGTTCCAGCAACCCACCGTCTTCCCCTCCCTCACCATCGCCGAGAACGTCCGGATCGGCGCCGAGCAGGGCCGGGTCCGCGACCCCGCCGCCGTAGAACCGGTGCTGCGGCTGCTCGGCCTCGAAGGACCGGTGCGCGACGCGCCCGCCGCCGGGCTGTCCACGGGCACGCTCCGCCGGGTCGAGCTGGCCCGAGCCCTGGCGGGCGGCCCCACGACCCTGCTGCTCGACGAACCCGCGGCCGGGCTCGACACCGCCGAAGTCGCCGCCCTCGCGCGCGTGCTGCGGGCCCTGGCGGCCGACGGAATGGCGCTGCTGATCGTCGAGCACGACCTCGACCTGGTGGGCGGCCTCGCCGACACGGTCTACGCGATGGCGGCAGGCCGGATCGTGGCCTCGGGCCCGGCCGCCCAGGTGCTCGCGGGGGCCGGGCCATGAGTGTGGAGATCGCGCTGCGCCACGCGCGCGTGCGTTACGGCCCGCTGGAGGCCCTGCACGGCGTGGACCTGGCCGTGCCCGCCGCCCGGCTGACCGTGCTCTTCGGCCGCAACGGCGCGGGCCGTACGACCGTGCTGCGGGCGCTCGCGGGGACGGTCCCGCTGGCGGAGGGCCGGGTGGAGTGGCGCGGCGCGGACGTGACCCGGCTGCCCGCGCACGCCCGGGCACGCCGCGGACTCGCCTTCGTGCCGGACCAACGCGCCGTCTTCGCCTCCCTCACAGTGGCGGAGAACCTGGCGCTGGCGGTCCCGCCGGGCACCGATCCCGAACGGGCCGTGACGGAGGTCTATCCCGCGCTGCGCCCGCTCCTCGACCGCCGCGCCGCGACGCTCTCGGGCGGCGAGCAGCGGATGCTCGCGGTGGCGCGGGCGCTGCTCTCGCCGGCTCTGCTGGTGCTGCTGGACGAGCCGTCCCAGGGCATGTCCCCGGAGACGGCGGCCCGTACGTACGCCCTGCTGGGCGAGGCGGCGGCGGGCGGCCGCACCGTCGCGGTGGCGGAGCAGTCCCTGCCGCCCGCGCTGCGTACCGAGGCGTCCGTGGTGCACGTACTGCGCCGCGGCGCGGTGGTGTTCAGCGGCGAGCCGCAGGAACTGCCGGACGAGTCACGGCCGGCGGCCGGTCCGGGCCCTTGGGGCGAGCCGGGTCCGCGGGGCGGATGACCGGACCGGCTGTGTCCGCCGGACGGGCCGGAGCCACTGGGAGGAGCGGGTTCAGGAGACTGCCCGGGGGACTGCCGGCCGGGCCGGTCCGCGTGCCGGTCCGGTCCGCCGGACGGTCAGGAGCCTCCGGGCGAACGGGAGCCGCCGGGCTCGCCGGAACCACCGGGCCTTCCTGGGGCGCAGGCCCCGCCGGAGCCACAGGCCTTGCCGGAGCCACAGGCCGTACCGGGGCCACAGGGCCTGCCGGAGCCACAGGCCCCGCCGGAGCCACAGGGCCTGCCGGAGCCGCAGGCCCTGCCGGGGCCTGAGGCCGGATCAGGTCCCTGTATTCCATCAGGCCGTCGATCCGACGAGTCGGGGCCGCAGGCCGGAGCGCGTCGGCCAGACGGTCCGCAGCAGGCGGACGGGCCGACTCGGCGTGCTCAGCCTGCTCGGCCTGGCCGGAGGGACGGGCGGCAGGCCGCTTCCGGCCCGCCGGACGGTCCGCGGCAGCCGGCCGCTTCTGGCCCCCCGGCCGGGCGGCAGGGCGCGGCATCGGACGGTTCGCCGGGCGGACTGCGGGGCGGTCCGCCGTTCCGGCCGGGGCCCGGCTGCCCTCCGGAAGGTGGAGCTTCGTGCCGGCGACGAGCCGGTTCGGGTTCGGGCCGATCGCCCCGGCGTTGGCCCGGTAGAGGGCCTGCCATCCGCCGGGTACCCGGTAGCGATTCGCGATCGACGACAGCGTCTCACCGGACCGTACGACATGGACCCGCCCACTGGGCGGCCGCCGCCCGGAGGACGTGGCACCGGCCCGGCCGGAGCAGACCGGCCAGGCCTTCCACCCCTGCTCGGCCCGGACGGCCTCGGCCACCTTGATCTGTTCCTGCTTGCTTGCGAGATCGGCCCGCGTGGCGTAGGCCAGGCCACCGTGGGCGACCCAGGTGGGGTGGTGGAACTGCAGCCCGCCGTAGTAGCCGTTGCCGCTGTTGATGTGCCAGCGGCCGCTGCTCTCGCACGCCGCGATGCGGTCCCAGACCCCCTGACCGCTCCAGCTGCCCTTGCTGCCCTTGCTGACTTTGCTGCCCTTGCTGTTCTTGCTGCTTTTGCCGCCTTGGGCCCCCTTGCCGGCCTTGCCGGTCTTGCCGCCCGACCCGCCCGGGGCCTTGTCAGCGGCGGACGAGGTGGGCGACGCGGCCTGCGCGGCTCCCGGCGCCATGACCATGAACGCCGCGAGGGTGAGAACGATCGACCTGCTCATCAGAACATGGGACATGCCGCCAGACGCTAAGCAGACTCTCCGCCGTACTCCGGGGAGCCGCGCCCTCCGACACGGCGAGCCCCACCCGGTCGGACCATTGGGCAGAGGGCCTCGGACAGACGGCACTCAGGGCCGGATTCGGACCGGGTGGGGCGGGGTCGATCAGACCGCGAGGCGCTGGCCGGGCATGATCAGGTCCGGGTCGCCGCCGATCACGGCCCGGTTGGCGGCGTAGATGTCCCGCCACGTCGCGCCGTGGGCCGTGGCGATCTCGCCCAGCGTGTCACCGCTCCTGACGGTGTAGTTGGCGCGGTCGTCGCCACGGTCCGGGTGACCTGCGGCACGTACGGCTGCCTTGCTCGGCTTCGGCTTCGGCTTCTCCGCGGGGGCCTCTTCAGCCGCGGGCCCCGAAGCGGCCGCAGGGGCAGAAGCGGCGGGCGCATCGCCGGTCGCTCCGGCGCGGGCCCCGCAGGTGGGCCAGGCGCCCCAGCCCTGCGCGTTCTGGACCTTGGTGGCGACGGCGATCTGCTGGGCGCGGCTCGCCTTGTCGGCGGTCGGCGCGTAGGCCGTACCGCCGTACGCGCGCCACGTGCTGGCGGAGAACTGCAGCCCGCCGTAGTAGCCGTTGCCGGTGTTGATGTGCCAGTTGCCTCCGCTCTCGCACTGTGCGATGCGGTCCCACACTCCGTTGTCCGCCGCGCCGGCCGGGCCGGCCGCGGCGAGCAGTGCCAGCGGGGCAAGCAGGGCGGCCCCGGCGAGCGCTGCTGTCTCACGACGACGTATGGACATGTAATCCCTCTCCACGGACCCGGGGTCCCCCGGACGGTGCGGCTGCCGTACGCGTCTGGCGACGGCGTGCCGCTCCGCCCCGCCCGCCGAGGGGGGATGGTGCGGTGGTACTTCCGCGCGGTGGTGCTGGGCGCGGGCGGCGGGCGTTCCCGGGCGGTGCTCGTTGCACACGGCGGGGAATCTAGGCAGCGGTCGCGACCGACATCAAACAACTTCTTGTCATTCCAGGCCAGTTGCCCATTACCCCGAGTATCGGCGATTTCAAGCCACCCACTACGTACGTGGATTTCAGGATTTGCCGACCACACCCCAGGTCGCCGTGTGGCTCAGCTCACCTACTTCAACCGACAAGCCGTGCCCATGAGTTGACGATGCGTGAGGCATTCCGCCACTGTCGTCACGCTCCGCGCCCGGCGAGGCGATTCGGCTGCCCGGCACGCGTGACTCCGCCCACAGATCACCCGTTGTCCTCTTATGAGCCGGGTTCTCAGACCGGCGCCCATTCCCCGAGAGCGAGGAGCCCTCCAGTGCCGCGCATGCTCGACGTCAGCGATGACGTACGCGCCGAGATCGGCGACGAAGAAGCCGACCGGCTGATTGCGGGCGAGAACGCCCCGGGCAGCTACGACTGCACCTCCTGCCGCACTCCCGGCGACACCGAGCAGGAGCGCACCAGCACCGTGCTGTTCGTCGGGGAGGAGACCGCGGTCCTCGCCTTCGCCCACGCCAGCTGCATCCCCTCCCAGGTCGTCACGGTCTCGGAGGAGCAGCTCCAGGGCGCCGTGCGCAGCATCACCGGCGAGGCCGGCGCCGGTCCCGGCGCCGGTCCCAGTACCGGACCCAGCGCCGGCCCGAGCTTCGGTGCCGCGCAGGATCCCGCGTCCGCGCTCCCGGTGCCGGACGACCTCGGGCTGGAGCCGCGCCAGGCGGTCATCGGGGTGACCAGCGGGCTCGTCCTGGTCGGCGGCGAGCTGTACCCGGCGCTCGTCGTCGAGCCGACGGGACCGATCGCCCGGCCGGGCACCGAAGGACCCGGCGACGAGTTCCTGCCGCTGCTCATCGAGCAGGGCTTCATGCCGGTCCACGACGTCGAGAAGGTGCCTCCGCCGCTCGCGGGCTGGTCGGTCCTGCTCGCCATGGGTCAGCTGCACGCCATCCTGATGCCCGGCACCGGCGGAGGCGGCCAGCCGACCGCGTGGTGGCAGGCGCACCAGCCGATGATCGTGACCGAGGGCTGGCGTACGGCCGTCAACCGGTCCTCCAAGGTGCTGGTGTTCGCCGCTCCCGTGGGCGCGATCGGCCAGCAGCCGCGCGAGGATCTGCTGCGCGACGCCCTGGACAAGGCCGCCGCCCGAGGCGAACTCGTCGCCGCCGTCATGCCGCTGGCGGGCACGTGACCCGACCCCCGTCCGGCGGCCCGGAGAGCGGGCAACAGGACCCCGCCGCCCGGGCCGCCGCCGCCCCGTACCCCCCGCACACACCGCTGACACCGCTGACACCGCGCCGAACAGGGGTTTTCGCCGCGCGCCCGCATCCGACCGGTCCCGGGGTCGTTGGCACATACGTGCACGCATACGACCCCCCAGCCCGGAGCCCCTACCAGAGCCACATCCCCGGAATGCGTCTCTCGCACGACGGTCCGGCAGGCGGCAACCAGTCGGCCACACCGATCTACGACTCGCTCTACGCCGAGTACCGCCGCTCCTTCAAGGCGCTGCCCGGCGACCGGTCGGGCGAGGAAGACCTCGGATTCAAGCCGTTCGGCAACCGGGAGCACCGGGGGTCGTGGGAGCGCGCCGGAACCTGGGACACGATCGCGCGGGGACAGCACCGCGCGGGCGGACCGCCCGCGCTGCCCCCCGCCCAGCGCGACAACCGCAAGCACGGCCTGTAGCGACCCCCGAGCCTGTAGCGACCCCCGT
Source organism: Streptomyces sp. 8N616 (assembly GCF_052246385.1). Classification (NCBI taxonomy): domain Bacteria; kingdom Bacillati; phylum Actinomycetota; class Actinomycetes; order Kitasatosporales; family Streptomycetaceae; genus Streptomyces; species Streptomyces sp. 8N616. The sequence continues at coordinate 43,447 of NZ_JBQQBY010000038.1, forward strand.
ATCGGTGGGCGCTACTTCCTCCGTCCCCGCTTCTCCCGCACCCGTACGGAAATCTGGATCGGGGTGCCCTCGAAGCCGAACTCCTCGCGCAACCGCCGCTCGATGAAGCGGCGGTAGCCGGCCTCCAGGAAGCCGGAGGAGAAGAGCACGAACCGCGGCGGCTTGGTTCCGGCCTGCGTCCCGAAGAGGATGCGGGGCTGCTTGCCGCCGCGGATCGGGTGCGGGTGCGCCGCGACCAGCTCGCCCAGGAAGGCGTTCAGCCGCCCGGTCGGAATCCGGGTCTCCCACCCGGCCAGGGCTGTCTCGATCGCCGGGACGAGCTTCTCCATGTGCCGCCCCGTGCGCGCCGAGACGTTGACCCGCGGCGCCCACTGGATCTGCACCAGCTCGGTCTCGATCTCGCGCTCGAGGTAGTAGCGGCGCTCCTCGTCCAGGTTGTCCCACTTGTTGTACGCGATGACCATCGCGCGCCCGGCCTCCACGGCCATCGTGATGATCCGCTGGTCCTGGACGCTGATGGTCTCGCTCGCGTCGATGAGGACGACCGCGACCTCCGCCTTCTCCACGGCCGCGGCGGTGCGCAGCGAGGCGTAGTAGTCCGCGCCCTCCTGGAGGTGCACGCGGCGCCGGATGCCCGCCGTGTCGACGAACTTCCAGGTTCTGCCGCCGAGTTCGATGAGCTCGTCGACCGGATCGCGGGTGGTGCCCGCCAGTTCGTCGACGACCACGCGCTCCTCCCCCGCGACCTTGTTGAGCAGGGACGACTTGCCGACATTCGGGCGGCCGATGAGCGCGACCCGGCGCGGGCCGCCGATGGCCTCGCCGAAGGTCTGGGCCGGGGCCTCGGGCAGCGCCTCCAGGACCTCGTCCAGCATGTCGCCCGTACCGCGGCCGTGCAGCGCGGAGACCGGGTAGGGCTCGCCGAGGCCCAGCGACCACAGCATCGCGGCGTCGGCCTCGCCGGAGGGCCCGTCGACTTTGTTGGCGCACAGCACGACGGGCTTGCCCGCCCGGCGCAGCAGCTTGACCACGGCCTCGTCGGTGTCGGTGGCGCCGACCTGGGCGTCCACCACGAAGACGACGGCGTCGGCCGCGTCGATCGCGAACTCGGCCTGGGCCGCGACGGACGCGTCGATGCCGAGCACGTCCTGCTCCCAGCCGCCGGTGTCGACGACCTTGAAGCGGCGGCCCGCCCACTCGGCCTCGTACGTCACCCGGTCCCGGGTCACGCCCGGCCGGTCCTCGACGACGGCTTCGCGGCGGCCGATGATCCGGTTCACCAGAGTCGACTTACCGACGTTGGGGCGTCCGATGACGGCGAGTACGGGCAGCGGGCCGTGCCCCGCGGCGGCGAGATCGCTCTCGACCTCCTCGAGGTCGAAGCCCTCCTGCGCGGCGAGCTCCATGAACTCCGTGTACTCGGCGTCGCCAAGCTCGCCGTGCTCGTCGCCGGAGTGGATCTGGTCGTTCATGAAGTGAAGTTTCCTCGTCGTCCATCTGCCATGGCGATCCGGTGCGGATCACCAGGTCAAGTCTCGCTTAGCGCCCGGTGGAGCGCCTCGCGTTTTCCAGGTGGGCGGTCAGCCGCTCCTGGATGCGCACGGTGGCCTGGTCGAGCGCTTTACGGGTACGGCGGCCGCTCCCGCCCACCCGTCTCCCACCCCCGCCCTCGGCCGAGCTTCGCGCCCCTTCTTCTGCCTCGAACGGGGCGCCGAAGATCACGTCGACCCGGCTGCGCAGCGGCGGCAGCGAGCGGACCAGCCTGCCGCCCCGCTCGGCGCTGCCCAGCACGGCCACCGGCACGATCGGCGCGCCCGAGCGCAGCGCGAAGTACGCGAGTCCGCCGCGCAGCGAGGCGAAGTCCCCCTCGCCCCGCGTGCCTTCGGGGAAGATCCCCAGCACCCCACCGCGCTTCAGCACGCCGAGGGCGTGGCTGACCGCGGTCCTGTCGGTGCCCGTACGGTCGACCTTGACCTGCCCGATCGCGCGCAGGAACGGGTCGAGCGGGCCGGTGAACACCTCCTTTTTGATCAGGAAGTGCACCGGCCGGGGTGCCGTGCCCATCACCATCGGGCCGTCGATGTTGTGGGAGTGGTTGATCGCCAGGATGAGGGGCCCCGCGGCGGGGACCCGCCAGGCGCCGAGCACCCGCGGCTTCCACAGCCCGTGCACGATGCCGATGCCCATCCGGCGGCCGACCGCCGCGCCGCCCGCGCTGGGCAGCGTGTCGAGCGTGGTCACGCGGACCGCTTCTCCTCGATGAGGGTCACGACGCACTCGATGACCTGGTCGAGGGTGAGCTCGGTGGTGTCCACCTCGACCGCGTCCTCCGCCTTGGTGAGCGGCGAGGTCTTGCGGTTGGAGTCGGCGTGGTCCCGCTTGGCGAGCGCGGCCTGCGTCGCGGCCAGGTCCGCGGCCTCCTTGCCCTTGAGCTCCCCGCTGCGGCGGGCGGCCCTGGCCTCGGGGGACGCGGTCAGGAAGACCTTGACGTCGGCGTCCGGCAGTACGGTCGAGCCGATGTCGCGGCCCTCCACGACGATGCCGGGCTCGGCGGTCGCCGCGATGGAGCGCTGCAGGTCGGTGATCCGGGCGCGCACCTCGGGGACCGCGCTGACGGCGCTGACCGCGGCGGTGACGTCCTTGGTACGGATCGGGCCCGAGACGTCCGTGCCGTCGACGGTGATCGTCGGGGCGGCCGGGTCGGTGCCGGAGACGATGGCGGGCTTGGCGGCGGCGGTGGCGACGGCGGCGGGGTCGTTGACGTCGATGCCGTTGGCCAGCATCCACCAGGTGATCGCCCGGTACTGGGCTCCGGTGTCCAGGTAGCCGAAGCCGAGCTTGGCCGCCACGGCCTTCGAGGTGCTCGACTTGCCCGTGCCTGCGGGGCCGTCGATGGCGACAATCACTGTTGCCGGTGCGGTCCTGGCGGCGGTTTCCACGGTGACGAACACCTTTCCTGTGACACGGGCGGGGCTGCGGGGGCTGGTCGAGCCTTCGGACAAGGTTACTGGCTGGCGGGGCCGCCTTGCGCAGCCCTCCTCCCGCGCCCGCTCCCCGCCTCCCTCACCGCCGGATCTGCCGCCGGACCTACTGCCGGATGGACCAGCCGCGCTCGCGGAGGGCCGCGGTCAGGACAGGAGCCGTGGCCGGCTCCACCATGAGCTGGATCAGGCCCGCCTGCTGCCCGGTCGCGTGCTCGATCCGCACGTCCTCGATGTTGACCCCGGAGCGGCCCGCGTCGGAGAAGATCCGGCCCAGCTCGCCCGGCTGGTCCCCGATGAGGACGGTGACGACCTCGTACGTCGCCGGGGCCGCGCCGTGCTTGCCCGGCACCCGCTCCCGGCCCGCGTTCCCGCGCCGCAGCACGTCCTCGATGCCGGTCGCGCCGTCCCGCCGCTTGTCCTCGTCGGCCGACTGCAGGGCCCGCAGCGCCTCCACCGTCTCGTCGAGGTCGGCGGCGACGCCGGCGAGGACGTCGGCCACAGGACCCGGGTTCGCCGACAGGATGTCGATCCACATGGCGGGGTCGGAGGCCGCGATCCGCGTGACGTCCCTGATGCCCTGGCCGCACAGCCGTACGGCGGTCTCGTCGGCCCGCTCCAGCCGGGCGGCGACCATGCTGGACAGCAGCTGCGGGGTGTGCGAGACGAGGGCGACCGCCCGGTCGTGGGCGTCGGCGTCCATCACCACCGGCACGGCCCGGCACAGGGCGACGAGCTCGAGCGCGAGGTTGAGCACCTCGGTGTCGGTGTCCGGGGTCGGGGTCAGCACCCAGGGCCGCCCCTCGAAGAGGTCGGCGGTCGCGGCGAGCGGCCCGGAGCGCTCCCGCCCCGACATGGGGTGCGTACCGAGGTAGAGGCTCAGATCGCCGCCGAGGGCCTCCAGCTCGCGGCGCGGCCCGCCCTTGACGCTCGCCACGTCGAGGTAGCCGCGGGCCAGGCCGCGACGCTGGGCGTCGGCGACGGTCGCGGCGACGTGCGCAGGCGGTACGGCGACGATGGCCAGGTCCACCGGCCCTTCCGGCTCCTCGTCGGTGCCCGCCCCCAGCGCGGCGGCGGTACGGGCCTGGGCCGGGTCGTGGTCCGTGAGGTGGACCCTGACGCCCCGGCCCGCCAGGGCGAGTCCGGCCGAGGTGCCGATCAGTCCTGTGCCGATGACGAGGGCGGTTCTCACTGGGCGACGTCCTTGCGGAGAGCGGCGGCGGCGCCGAGGTAGACGTGGGCGACCTCGGACTTGGCAAGGCCGGTCTCGACGTGCGCGAGGACGCGTACGACGCGGGGCATAGCGCCCGCGACGTCCAGCTCCTGCGCGCAGATGAGCGGGACGTCGACGATGCCGAGCTTGCGGGCCGCGGCCGCCGGGAAGTCGCTGCGCAGGTCGGGGGTGGCCGTGAACCAGATGCTGATCAGGTCGTCGGCGGCGAGGCCGTTGCGCTCCAGGATGGCGGTGAGCAACTCGCCGACCTGGTCGTGCATGTGGCCGGACTCGTCCCGCTCCAGCTGGACGGCCCCGCGGACCGCTCGTACCGCCACGATCGTGCTCCCTCGGCGCTGTCCCGCGACTCTGCTCCGACCAGCCTAGTCAGCCGTACGGCCCGGCATCCCGGGTGACCGCCTTGCGAGACGGTCCGGTAGAACGTTGCGCATGATCTACCACGTGGTCGCACTCGACGACTGGCTGGCGGTCCCCGAGCGGCCGTACGCCCCTCCCACGCTCGCCGAGGAGGGCTTCATCCACTGCTCGCCGGACGAGGCCACCACCCTCGCCGTCGCCGACGCGTTCTACCGCGACGCGGTCGGCCCGCTGATGGCCCTGCTGATCGACGAGGAGCTCCTGGAGGCTCCCGTCCGCTGGGAACCCGCGGCCGGGCCCGCCCCGGCAGGCACCGCGCCCGGCGTCCTCTTCCCGCACGTGTACGGCCACATCAACCGGACCGCGGTGGCCGGAATGATGGAGGTCCAGCGCGACGAGGACGGCCACGCGACGGGCCTGGCCCTCTGGTCCTGACGGCCTGACGGGCCCCGACGGCACGACGGCCTGATGGGCCCTGACGGTCCTGACGAGCTACAGCTCGACCTCGCGCATCAGCATCCCGACCTCCGTGTTCGTCAGGCGGCGCAGCCAGCCGGACTTCTGGTCGCCGAGCGCGATCGGGCCGAAGCTCGTACGCACCAGCTTGTCGACCGGGAAGCCGGCCTCGGCGAGCATCCGGCGCACGATGTGCTTACGGCCCTCGTGCAGGGAGACCTCGACGAGGTAGTTCTTGCCGGTGTTCTCGACGACCTTGAAGTGGTCGGCCCTGGCGTAGCCGTCCTCGAGCTGGATGCCGTTCTTCAGCTGCTTGCCGAGGTCGCGCGGGATCGGGCCCTGGATGGCGGCGAGGTAGGTCTTGCGTACGCCGTACCGGGGGTGGGTGAGGCGGTGGGCCAGCTCACCGTGGTTGGTGAGCAGGATGATGCCCTCGGTCTCGGTGTCGAGACGGCCCACGTGGAAGAGTCGGGTCTCGCGGTTGGTGACGTAGTCGCCGAGGCACTGGCGGCCTTCCGGGTCCTCCATCGTCGACACGACGCCCGCGGGCTTGTTGAGCGCGAAGAAGAGATACGACTGGGTGGCGACGGTCAGCCCGTCGACCTTGATCTCGTCCTTCTCCGGGTCGACGCGGAGGCCCTGCTCGGTGACGACCTCGCCGTTGACCTCGACGCGGCGCTGGTCGATCAGCTCCTCGCAGGCGCGGCGGGAGCCCATGCCGGCGCGGGCGAGGACCTTCTGCAGCCGCTCGCCCTCCGGCTCGCCGAAGGTCTTGGGCAGCTTGACCGGGGGCTTGCTGTGGCGGGCGCGGTTGCGCTCCTCGATCTGCGCGTCGTACTCCCGGGGGCGGGCGGGCGCGGAGCCGCGGCCGCGGCCCTTGGCGGGGGCGGCCTTGGGGCCGCCCTTCTTCCGGCCGCCGCCACCCTGGCCGCCCTGACCTCCGCCACCGGCGTCGTAGCGGCGCTCCTCGGGACGGGGCCGGCCCGCGCGCTGCTGCTTGTCGTCGCGCTTGTTGCCCGCGCCCCGGTAGTTCTGGCTACCGCTGCCCCTGCTGTTCCTGCCGCTGCTTCGCATCAATGTTCCGTCTGAGAGTGGCCGCTGTCGTCTGCGTCGGTGTCCGGAGCGTCCGGATCGAACGACGGCACGCCTTCCTGGGACTCGCCCTCGACCGCGTCCACCTCCGGGAGGAACGGCGCGAGCTCCGGGAGCTCGTCCAGGCCGCGCAGGCCCATACGCTCCAGAAAGTAGTTCGTCGTCCTGTACAGGATCGCACCTGTTTCCGGTTCCGTGCCCGCCTCCTCCAGCAGACCGCGTTGGAGGAGGGTGCGCATGACGCCGTCGCAGTTCACACCGCGTACGGCCGAGACGCGAGACCGGCTGACCGGCTGACGGTACGCGACCACGGCCAGGGTCTCCAACGCGGCCTGGGTGAGGCGGGCCTGCTGGCCGTCCAGGACGAAACTCTCGACGGCGTCCGCGTATTCGGGCCTGGTGTAGAACCGCCAGCCGCCCGCGACCAGCCGCAGATCGAAGCCGCGGCCCTGCACCGCGTACTCGTCGGACAGCTCGCGCAGTGCGTCCGCGACGGCCCGGCGCGGGCGCTCCAGTACTTTGGCGAGGTGCTCCTCGGTGGCGGGCTCGTCGACGACCATGAGGACCGCCTCCAGGGCGGGCTTGAGGTCGAGCTCGGCGACGGCGGAGGGCCCTGCGGGGAGTACGGAGGCCGCGGCCCCGGGCTCGGGCTCGGTCCCGGGCCTCTGGGGCTCGTGCGCCAGGTCCGCGCCCGCGTCCACGTCGTACGCGACGTCGTCGCTGCTCATGCCTTCTCTTTCTCCTTCTCCTCGGCCCGCTCGCCCGGTTCCTGGTCGAACTCGTCCGTGACCACGGGCTGCCACCCGTCCTCGCCGCCGGTCCACCGGACGACGAGCGCGCCGAGGGCCTCCTCCTGGTCGAGCACGACCGCGCGCTCGCGGTAGAGCTCGAGCAACGCGAGGAAGCGGGCGACGACGGTGAGCGTGTCCGGGGCGTCCTCGATGAGCGCCTGGAAGCTCTCCTCGCCTGCCTCCCGCAGCCGCGCGATCATCAGCTCGGCCTGCTCGCGCACGCTGACCAGCGGGGCGTGGATGTGGTCGACGTACACCTGCGGCTTGGCCTTGGGCTGCATCGCCTTCACGGCGAGCTTCGCAAAGCCCTCAGGGCCGATGCTGATGACGACTTCGGGGAGCAGCTCGGCGTGATGCGGCTCAAGGCCGACTGTACGGGGGTGGCGGCGGGCCTCGGCGGCCAGCCGGTCGTTGAAGATCTCCGCGATCTGCTTGTACGCGCGGTACTGGAGGAGGCGGGCGAACAGCAGGTCGCGGGCCTCGAGGAGCGCGAGATCGGCCTCGTCCTCGACCTCCGCGGCGGGCAGCAGCCGGGCGGCCTTGAGGTCGAGCAGGGTCGCGGCGACGACCAGGAACTCGGTGGTCTGGTCGAGATCCCAGTCCGGCCCCATGGCCCGGATGTGTGCCATGAACTCGTCGGTGACCTTGGAGAGCGCGACCTCGGTGACATCCAGTTTGTGCTTCGAGATGAGCTGCAGCAGCAGGTCGAAGGGCCCTTCGAAGTTGGCCAGCCGCACGGTGAACCGCCCGGCGGCCTCGTCGGAAGCCGCCGCGGCGCCGGGTGCAGCGTCGTCGGCCGCGCCGTCCTCGGCGTCCCCCGGCCGCGCCGCAGGGGCCTCGGTGTCGGCCGAGCGCCCGGCTCCCTGAGCCGGCGGGGAGGGCTCCGAGCCGGGACGGGGCGCCCCCTCACGGCCCGCGGACGCACCGGCCTCCCGCGTCGCCTCTTCCGTCAGCACGGAGATGCTCTCCGGCGCCTCCGAAGCAGACTCCAACTCGGACCGCGGCTCCGGCTCGGGGCGCGGCTGCGGCTCGGACCGCGGCTCCGGCTCGCGGCGCGGCTCCGGCTCGGGGCGCGGCTCCGGCTCGGGGCGCGGCTGCAGCACCTGTTCCGGCGTCGAAGGGGGCTCCTCCAGCGCCTCTTCCGCCGAGGCCGGAGGGGGCCCAGGCTCTGAACGCGGTTCCGGCACCGGCTCCGGCTCGAGCTGCGGCTGCAGCACCTGTTCCGGCGCCGCAGTGGGCTCCTCCGACGCCTCTTCCGCCGGGCCCGGAGCGGACTCCGGCTCCGGCCGCGACTCCAGCTCCGGCCGCGACTCCGGCTCGCGGCGCGGTTCCGGCTCGGGCCGCGGTTCCGGGGCCGTAGTCGGGTCCAGCGGCGCCTCCTCCGTCCGGACGGAAGCGGGCTCCTGCGCGGCAGCGGCCCCCGCGGCGAGCGGGCTCGTGCCGGGGCCGCGACCCAGGGTGCGGCGGGGGGTGCGGGGCGCGGGGGCGTCGTTCGTCGGCATTACGGTCCAGGTGGCTGGGGTTCCCGGGCGGAAGCCAGGGGCGGGGGGTCGCCGGGCCGGACGCCAGGGGTCAGCCCGCGGAAACGGCAGGTTACCTCCCGTGGCCCGCGGCCGGGGTCAGCGCCCGCGCAGGCGGCGGACCAGGATGCTCGCGTCGCCGCGCGACTCGAGGTCCGCCAGGACGACCGCGACCGCCTCGCGGACGATCCGGCCGCGGTCGACGGCGAGCCCGTGCTCGCCGCGCAGGACCAGCCGCGCGTGCTCGAGGTCCATGAGCTCCTCGGCGGAGACATAGACGGTGATCTTCTCGTCGTGGCGCTCCCGGCCGCTGGGGCGGCGGGGCGCGTTGCGGGAGCGGCGCCGGGCCTGGGCCTGACCTCCCGCGGTCTGCGCGGACGTGGAGGGGTTCGCGCCGGTCGCCGGGCGCGGGGCGCCGGGCCCTTCCTGGGCGGCGCGGCCCTTGGACCTGGCGGCCTGCGGCGGCGTACGGACCTCCGCGGACTTCCCGTCGTCGCTCTCCCGCCCGCTGTGCTCGGCCGGGGCGGCGTCGCCCGGCGCACCGGGCTTGGACCCCGTACCGGATGGGGAAGCCCCCTCGCCGGACGGCGCGGACGGCGCCGCGGGCCCCGGCCCGCCCTTTCCGCCCGGCCCCGGCTTCCCGCCCGGCCCCGGCTTCGCTCCCGATCCGGACTTCGCGCCCGGTCCCGACTTCGCCGCCGGGTCCTGCTCGCCCGCCGGGGCGGGCACCCGCGGCGCCGACCCGGGTGTCTCTCCGTTGGCGTGCTGCCGGGGGGACGACGGCTGGAGTGCCGTCCCTCCGGTGGTGCGGAACAGTTCGTCGGCCCCCGGGAGACTCACTCGGCGTGGCACCGGGCGAGCACCTCCCTGGCGAGCTGGCGATACGCGGCGGCACCAACGGAGTTGGAGGCGTACGTGGTGATCGGTTCGCCCGCGACCGTGGTCTCGGGGAAGCGGACCGTACGGCCGATCACCGTGTGGTAGACGTGATCGTCGAACGCCTCGACCACGCGCGCGAGGACCTCGCGGCTGTGCACCGTGCGCGAGTCGTACATCGTGGCGAGGATGCCGTCGAGTTCGAGCTCCGGGTTGAGCCGCTCCTGCACCTTCTCGATCGTCTCGGTGAGCAGCGCGACGCCGCGCAGCGCGAAGAACTCGCACTCCAGCGGCACGATCACCTTGTGGGCCGCGGTGAGCGCGTTGACGGTGAGCAGGCCGAGCGAGGGCTGGCAGTCGATGACGATGTAGTCGTAGTCGGCCATCAGCGGCTTCAACGCCCGCTGGAGCGTGGACTCCCGGGCGACCTCGCTGACCAACTGCACTTCCGCCGCTGACAAATCGATATTGCTGGGCAGCAGATCCATGTTGGGCACGGCCGTCTTGAGGAGCACCTCGTCGGCCGCCATGCCCCGCTCCATGAGCAGGTTGTAGACCGTCAGGTCGAGCTCCATCGGGTTGACGCCGAGGCCCACGGACAGCGCGCCCTGCGGGTCGAAGTCGACCAGCAGCACCCGGCGTCCGTACTCCGCGAGTGCCGCGCCCAGGTTGATGGTCGAGGTGGTCTTGCCGACCCCGCCCTTCTGGTTGCACATCGCGATGATCTTCGCGGGGCCGTGGTCGGTCAGCGGGCCCGGGATCGGGAAGTACGGCAGGGGGCGACCGGTCGGGCCGATGCGCTCCCGGCGCTGGCGGGCAGCGTCCGGGGCGAGCGTGGCCGCGTACTCGGGGTCCGGCTCGTACTCGGCGTCGGGGTCGTAGAAGTGCCCCTCGGGCAGGTCGTCGTAGTCGGCGAAACGGGTGGCGGGGTCATTGCCGCGCTGGTCGCCGGCCATGGCGTTCACGTGGTGGCCGTCCATGCTCTGGTGGGCTGTCATGCTCGGGCTGCTCTGGCGGGCTTTCAAGGTGTTGACAGCGACGGAGCCGACAGTCTCGAGCCCAGAGGGACCCTGGCCCCGCGCTGGGGGCACCTCCACGCCCACTGGACGTAGGGGGCCCATCCCTGGTTGACCACCTCCGGGAGTAAATGTCGACTCATTCACAAGTCGTCTTACCTCCTTGGATGCGGTCAGAAATTTATCGATAGGTCAGCGTGACACCATGCCGACGGTTGGCGACTCTATGGCGTGTCGATGGTTCACAGCAACACAATCCACCGGACCCGGCACGATGTGTCGGCATCCGAACACCCTTCTGTCAAGGGCGTGAGGAGCTCGATCGCGGGTCACGGCGTGCGAGGTGCGGGCGTGCGAATCGGTTAAAGAGTTACGTTCCAAGGCGAGTTGACACGGCAATCGGAAACGTTTTCCACGTCTCCGGCCGGACCCTAATGGACAAGGCCCGGCCGGAGAAGCGATGTTGACGATGTTGACGACGCGTGTTGACGCCCGCCCGGGTGACAGCCCGAATACTCAGCCGAGAAGCGAGCTCAGCTCCACGGACTGCAGACCGTGCGCCTGCGCCACCGGGCCGTAAACGACCTGCCCGTCATGGGTGTTGAGGCCCCGGGCCAGCGCGGCGTCGCGGCGCAGCGCCTCGACCCAGCCGCGGTTGGCCAGCTCCACGATGTACGGCAGCGTGGCGTTGGTCAGCGCGTACGTCGAGGTGTTGGGCACCGCGCCCGGCATGTTGGCGACGCAGTAGAAGACCGAGTTGTGGACCCGGAAGGTCGGCTCGGCGTGCGTGGTGGGACGGGAGTCCTCGAAGCAGCCGCCCTGGTCGATCGCAATGTCGACAAGCACACTTCCGGGCTTCATCCGGGACACCAGCTCGTTGGTGACCAGCTTCGGCGCCTTGGCGCCCGGGATGAGCACCGCACCGATGACGAGGTCGGCGTCGAGGACGGCCTTCTCCAGCTCGAGGGCGTTGGAGACGATCGGCTGGATCTTGGCGCCGAAGATCCTGTCGGCCTCGCGCAGCTTGTTGATGTCCTTGTCGAGCAGCGTGACGCGGAAGCCCATGCCGATGGCGATCTGCGCGGCCTCCCAGCCGGAGACGCCGCCGCCGATGACGACGGCCTTGGCCGGGGCCACGCCGGGGACGCCGCCCGGCAGCACGCCGCGGCCGCCGGCCGAGCGCATCAGGTGGTACGCGCCGACCTGCGGGGCGATCCGGCCCGCGACCTCGGACATCGGGGCGAGCAGCGGCAGCGCGCGGTTCGCGGTCTCCACCGTCTCGTACGCGATGGCGGTGGTGCCGGACTCCAGGAGCGCGTCCGTGCACTCGCGGGAGGCCGCCAGGTGCAGGTAGGTGAAGAGCGTCTGATCCTTGCGGAGGCGGTGGTACTCCTCGGCGATCGGCTCCTTCACCTTCAGCAGCAGGTCGGCGGTCGCCCAGACCTCGTCGGCGGTGGGGAGGATGTTCGCCCCGGCCGAGACGTACTCCTCATCCGGGATGGAGGAGCCCAGGCCGGCGCCCTGCTCCACGAAGACCTGGTGGCCGCCTCGGACGAGCTCGAGCACGCCGGCGGGGGTGATGGCCACACGGAACTCGTTGTTCTTGACCTCGCGGGGGATGCCGACCTTCACGTCGATCACGGTCCTTGAATCAGCGGATTACGTACAAAACCCAGCATGCGACTGCATACGGGGTGCGGCCGCACCAATCTGCGGCTCGACCAGTCTATTGAAGGACGTCGCGCTGTCTAGCCTTTCAATGCATCAATCTTCTGGCGAGACGCTACGGATTTCGTAGGCAGAACCCGGCGTGTCGCTGAGCAGCCGTTCTGCAGCCCCGCGCTGCAGGCTCGCCGCCGCGGGGTCGTGGAGCCGGTCGAGCGTGTCCGCCATCCGCAGCCGCAGCGCCGCCTGGAGCCGCCGGTCCCCGGCCCGCAGTGCCCATGTCAGCGCTTCCTCGCAGGTGCGCAGCGACTCCTCGGGCCGCCCCGCGTACTCCTGCACCCTCGCCATCTCGCCGAGTGCCCGCGCGTGGCCCGCTGAGTCGCGCAGCCTGCGATAGCCGGCCGCGGCCGCCCGCCAGTTGCGCAGCGCCTCGCCCCAGCCGCCCGCGTAGCAGTGCACCGCCCCCAGCCGCCCGTACAGCCGCGCCTCTTCGGCAGGCTCGTTGCGGGCGAGCCGCAGCGACAGCGCCCGCCCGTACCAGTCCGCGGCCCGCTGCCAGTCGCCCAGCTTCTGATACGTGCCGCCGAGGGACTCCAGCGCACGCCCGGTGAGCAGCGGGTCTCCCGCGGACCGCGCGGCGTCCAGCGCGCCCCGGTAGCGGCGCAGCGCCTCGCCGGTCCGGCCCGCCGCGACGTCGAGGTCGGCCAAGTTGAGCAGCGCGGCCGCCTGCTCCACTTTCAGGTCCTGCCGCTCGGCGACGTCGAGGACCAGCTGGTGCAGCGGATAGAGCTCGGGTGCGGCGCCGTCCTCGCCCCAGTGCGTGATCAGCGCCCGGGCGAGCGCGGAGACGAGCCGCCTGGCCTGGGTGTCGAGTTGGCCGTCCTCGACCGCGAGCACGGCCGCGGCCAGCAGCATCGGCAGCCGCGAGTCGAGCCAGTCCGCGGCGGCCTGCGGGGACGGGAAGCGCAGGGCCTTCGGCAGCCCGGCGAGCCGCGTGCGGGCCGGAGAGTCGACGGGTTCGGCGATGGCCCGGCAGCACTGCAGCTGCCGTACGGTCCGCTCCAGCATCCGGGCGCGGGCGAGCAGTACCTCGGCGGGCTTGTCCTGAGCCCGCAGCAGCGCGCGCAGCAGCGGGGCGAGGCAGCCCGGCAGGCGGTACTGGGGCACGCCCGCGTGGTCCGGCTCCTCCACCGTGCGCAGCAGCCCGTGGGCGGCGAAGAGGTCGAGGGAGCCCTGGCCCGCGGTCACCGAACACCCGGCCAGCGCCGAGGCGATGTGCGCGTCCACGCAGCCGGCGGGCGCCAGCACCAGCAGCCGCAGTATCCGAGCGGCGGGCGGCGGCAGCGACTCGTACACGAGCCGGAAGGCGCGGGCCAGCGGCCGTACGGCCTGCCCCTGCCCCTCCGTCGGCGGGAGTTCGCGCAGCCGCTGCGTCACATCGGCGACCGACGCCTTCGGGCGGGCCGCGAGCCAGCCGCCCGCGAGCACCAGCGCGGCGGGCCGGCCCTCGCACTCCTCGACCAGGGAGCGGGCGGCGACGGGATCGACGGTGAAGCGGGTCCGGCCGGCGTAACCGGCGAGGAGTTCGACGGCGGCGGCGGTGTCGAGGCCGCCGAGGGTGCACGGCCGTACGTCCGGCACCCCGGTCAGCGGGCCCTCGGAGGTGGCGAGGACGAGACACCCCGGCTCATCGGGAATGAGCGGGTGCACCTGCTCGGGGTCGGTCGCGTCGTCGAGGAGCAGCATGATCTTGCGCCCGGCGAGCGCCTGCCGCAGGGCCTCGGTCAGCTCGTCCTCGTCGGAGCCGGGGGCCGCGGAGGAGCCGAGCGCGGCGAGCAGGTCGCGAGCGGTCCGCGCGGTGGGCACGGGCCGCCCCCCGGGCAGGGTGAGCCGGGCGCGCAGCACGCCCTCGGGGTAGTCGCCCGCCACCTGCCGGGCGAACTCCTCGGCGAGCGCGGTGCGCCCCGAGCCGGGGCGGCCGGCGATGAGGAGGACCCGGGCCCGGGCGGCGTTGCGCCCGGAGAGGGTGTCGAGCCCGGCCTTGGCGATGTCCTCGCGCAGCGACCTGAGCTCACGGCCGCGGCCGTGGAATCCGTGGGCGGCTCCCCCAGAGCTTCGCCTGGGTGGGGGTCCCCCCGGCGAAGCCAGGGGGAGTGCCCCCAGCTGCGGCACGCTGCCGGTACGGGCTCGGGGCCCGCCCCGGGACGGCTGCGCCCGCCCGCCGGGGTTCAGCGCCTGATCCGTCACGGGCCACGCTCCCTTCCCTGCCTCCGGCGTGAGGGATACCGCAGCGCGGCGAGGGGAGAGACCCCGGCACGCGCACGAGCCCGCCGCGGCTGCGGACGGGAACGGTCCGAGCGTAGTTCACGCTGTGCGACGGGCCGTGCGGAGCAGGGCTGTTGGGCGGGCCGAAGATCACCACAACGGATCATCGGAGGGGCGCGGTCGGCCCCAGGCCGCTCAGGCCTCGAAGGGGCGGGCCGGCCAGGGCGCGTCGGCCGGGCGGAGGGAGTCGATGCCGTCGCCCGCGAGGGCGGCGGAGAGCGAGAGGGCGCCGACGACAAGGCAGTTGTTGTGCAGCTCGCCCGCCAGCACACCGCGTACGAGATCCGCCAGCGGCACCCGGGCGAACTCCATGTCGGCCTCCTCTTCCGAGACCTCGAAACGCTCGCCCTCGGCCTCGGACAGGTTCCGCGCGAGGAAGATCCGTACGGCCTCGTCGCAGCCGCCCGGCGTCGTGTAGACGTCGGCGAGGACCCGCCAGTCCTCGGCCTTGACGTGCGCCTCCTCGTGCAGCTCGCGCTGGGCCGCATGCAGCGGGTTCTCGCCGGGGACGTCGAGCAGCCCGGCGGGGATCTCCCAGAGCTTCTGCCGCACCGGGTGGCGGTACTGGCGCAGCACGATGACGCGGTCGTGGTCGTCGAGGGCGACGACCGCCACCGAGCCGGGGTGGACCTGGTAGTCACGGGTGACGACGGAGCCGTCCGGCATGACGACCCGGTCCGTGCGGACGCTGGTCTTGTTGCCGGTGAACGGGGTGGCGGTGTCGGTGACCTGCCACTCCTCGGGGGTGTCGTGCAGGCGCTGGGTGTGCTGGCCCATGAGTGGGAGACCTCCGCGGAAACAGTGGTGCAGGGGTACGGGCCGTGGGCGCCCGGTACCCCTGCCCACCGTATCGGTCAGACCTGGGCTTCCTGCTGGCGCGCCCCCAGCTGCCGCTCGACGGCCGCCTTCACCAGGCCCGCGAAGAGCGGGTGGGGGCGGGTCGGGCGGGAGCGCAGCTCGGGGTGGGCCTGGGTGGCGACGAGGTACGGGTGGGTGTCGCGGGGGTACTCCACGTACTCCACCAGCTTGTTGTCCGGGGAGGTGCCGGAGAAGACCAGGCCGTTCTTCTCGAGCTCGGTGCGGTAGGCGTTGTTGACCTCGTAGCGGTGGCGGTGGCGCTCCTCGACGTACGGCTGGTCGCCGTAGACCTCGCGGACGATGGAGCCCTCGGCGAGCTTCGCCGGGTACATGCCGAGCCGCATGGTGCCGCCCATGTCGCCCTCGCCGGCGACGATGTCGAGCTGCTCGGCCATGGTGGAGATGACCGGGTGGCCGGTGGCCGGTTCGAACTCGGTGGAGTTCGCGTCGTCGATGCCCGCGAGGTTCCGCGCGGCCTCGATGACGATGCACTGCAGACCCAGGCACAGGCCCAGCAGGGGGATCTTGTTCTCGCGGGCGTAGGTGATGGCCGAAACCTTGCCCTCGACACCCCGCTCGCCGAAGCCTCCGGGCACACAGACCGCATCGACGTCGGCGAGCTGCCGCTTGGCCCCCGCCGCGGTCTTGCAGTCGTCGGAGACCACCCACTTGATCTTCACGCGCGCGTTGTTGGCGAAGCCGCCCGCGCGCAGCGCCTCGGTGACCGAGAGATAGGCGTCGGGCAGGTCGATGTACTTGCCGACCAGGCCGACCGTGACCTCGTGCTCCGGCTGGTGGACACGCTTGAGCAGGTCGTCCCACTGGGTCCAGTCGACGTCCCGGAACGGCAGGTCGAGGCGGCGCACCACGTACGCGTCGAGGCCCTCGCTGTGCAGCACCTTCGGGATGTCGTAGATCGACTTGGCGTCGATGGCGGCGACCACCGCGGACTCGTCGACGTCGCACATGAGCGAGATCTTGCGCTTGATGGACTGCGGGACGTCGCGGTCGGCGCGCAGCACGATCGCGTCCGGCTGGATACCGATGTTGCGCAGCGCCGCCACCGAGTGCTGGGTCGGCTTGGTCTTCAGCTCGCCCGAGGGTCCGATGTACGGGAGCAGGGACACGTGGACGAAGAAGACGTTGTCCCGGCCGACCTCGTGCCTGACCTGGCGGACGGCCTCGAGGAAAGGCAGCGACTCGATGTCCCCGACCGTGCCGCCGACCTCGGTGATCACGACGTCCACGTCGTCGGTGGCCATACGGCGGATGCGGTGCTTGATCTCGTTGGTGATGTGCGGGATGACCTGCACGGTGTCGCCCAGGTACTCGCCGCGCCGCTCCTTGGCGATCACCGTCGAGTAGACCTGCCCGGTCGTGACGTTGGCCGAGCCGTCGAGGTCGACGTCCAGGAAACGCTCGTAGTGGCCGATGTCCAGATCCGTCTCGGCACCGTCGTTCGTGACGAATACCTCACCGTGCTGGAAGGGGTTCATCGTGCCGGGGTCGACGTTGAGGTACGGGTCGAGCTTCTGCATCGTGACCCGCAGGCCCCGCGCCTTGAGCAGCGCGCCCAGGCTGGAGGCCGTGAGCCCCTTGCCGAGCGAGGAGGCGACACCCCCGGTGACGAAGAGGTGCCTGGTCGTCATGGATTTGGGCGGCAGTGCCAAGAGGGGGCTCCCGTGGTCGCGTCGTGAAAAGCGGGCCGGCACGTACCCTGGTCCGAGATGGTGCCGAGGGGATGCCGTCGCTGCGGTTCGGGGTGCCTTCACCTGGGGTGGGGGCCCACCGGTCCACGGGCTACCAGGGTATCAGCGACAACGCGAGACCGCTTCCAGCCTTCCGCGCAGTATCCGGCACGGGAAAGGCCGCCATCCGGGTGTCCCAGGCGGCTCACCCTTCCGGATCAGGAAGGTTGCCGAGAGGGTCGCGCAGATCGCTACTGAGCGTCGTATCCTGCTCGGACACATCAGCGAGCGAGCCGGTTCGGCACCACCCCCGCCCTCCCTCCGGAACAAGAGCTCGTCAATGTTCCCTTGACCGCAAGACGCCCACATGGGCGACCAGGCCGTTCGACTGGAGATGCACGTGGCCGGGCGTATCGAGGATTACGCTCTCATCGGAGATATGCAGACAGCCGCCCTCGTCTGCAGGGACGGCACAGCCGACTGGCTCTGCCTCCCCCGCTTCGACTCGCATTCGATCTTCGCGGGTCTCCTCGGCACGGACGAGCACGGCTTCTGGCGGCTCGGCCCGGCCCACAAGGAGGGCACCGAGCCCCCGACGGCGGACCGCCGCCGCTATCGGGGCGACTCGCTGGTGCTGGAGTCCGAGTGGGACACCCCGCGCGGCACCGTGCGGGTGATCGACTTCATGCCGCCGCGCGACGGCGCACCCCAGCTGATCCGGATCGTGGAGGGCGTCAGCGGGCGCGTACCCATGCGGTCGGCACTGCGGATGCGCTTCTCGTACGGCTGGGTCGTGCCGTGGGTGCACAAGATCGACGGGCGGACCGTCGCGGTCGCCGGCCCCGACTCGGTCTGGCTGGACACCCCCGTGGAGACGCACGGCGAGAACCTGACCACGTACTCGGACTTCACGATCTCCCCGGGTGAGCGGATCGAGTTCACCATCAGCTGGCAGCCCTCGCACAAGGAGCCGCCGCCGCTGCCTGAGCCCGAGGCGTCGCTGGAGGCGACCGAGGAGTTCTGGCGGGAGTGGGTCGAGCAGTGCACCTACCACGGCCCGTACCGGGATGCGGTGGTGCGCTCGCTGATCACGCTGAAGGCGCTGACGTACGGCCCGACCGGCGGGATCGTGGCGGCGCCCACGACTTCGCTGCCCGAGGACATCGGCGGCTCCCGGAACTGGGACTACCGCTTCACCTGGCTGCGGGACGCGGCGATCACGCTGTCGTCGCTGCTGCGCACCGGCTACCGCGAGGAGGCGCGGGCCTGGCGCGAGTGGCTGCTCCGCGCGGTCGCGGGCGACCCGGAGAACCTGCAGATCATGTACGGGATCGCGGGCGAGAGGGAACTGGGCGAGACCGACCTGCACTGGCTGCCGGGATACGAGGGCTCCCAGCCGGTCCGGGTCGGCAACGGCGCCGCGGGGCAGTTGCAGCTCGACGTCTACGGAGAGGTCACCGAGGCCCTGCACCTGGCCCACATGACGGGCCTGGCGCGCAACGACTACGCGGCCCTGCTCCAGCTGAAGCTCATCAGCTACCTCGAGAACCACTGGAACGAGCCGGACGAGGGCATCTGGGAGGTCCGCGGGCCGCGCCGGCACTTCGTGCACTCGAAGGTCATGGCGTGGGTCGCGGTGGACCGGACGGTCAAACTGATCGAGTCCGGCGAAGCGGACGGGCCGCTGGAGCGGTGGCGGGAGCTGCGCGACGAGATCCACCGCACGGTGTGCGAGAAGGGTTACGACAAGGAGCGCAACACCTTCACGCAGTACTACGGCTCGAAGGAGCTGGACGCCTCGCTGCTGCTGATCCCGCAGATGGGCTTCCTGCCGCCGGACGACAAGCGCGTCATCGGCACGATCGAGGCGATCCAGCGGGAGCTGGGCACCGAGGACGGCTTCCTGCTGCGCTACCCGACGCAGGGGCAGGAGAAGGGCGTGGACGGCCTGGAGGGCGACGAGGGCGCCTTCCTCGCCTGCTCGTTCTGGCTGGCCGACGACCTGGCGATGATCGGCCGGGTCGACGAGGCGCGGAAGCTCTTCGAGAAGCTGCTGTCGCTGCGGAACGACCTGGGGCTGCTCGCGGAGGAGTGGGACCCGCGGCTGCAGCGCCAGGTCGGGAACTTCCCGCAGGCGTTCAGCCACGTGCCGCTGATCGACACCGCACTGCGGCTGACGGCTTCGGGCGCGTACGGGGGCTGACCGGCCTCGAGGCGGCGGCCGGGCGCTCCCGGGCGCCCGGCCGCCGTGCTCTCAAAAACGGCGTCAGCGGGAGCTCAGAACGGGGTCAGCGTGAGCGTGATGCGCTGCGGGGCGCCGTCCTCGATGTACGAGGCGAAGCTCGCGACGTCGTCGAAGGCGAAGCCGTACGCCTTGCCGTCCTCCGACGCCTCGTGCATCACCTTCGCGTAGTGGTGGGTGAGCTCCGTCCCGTAGAACGTGGCGGGGTCGGTGGACGGCTGGGCGGCCTGGTCGTGCAGCGTGGTGCGGTTGAAGCCCGCGCCGAGGATCGCGGCGACCGGGCCGGTGATCTGGTCGTTCGGTGCGGCGAGGGTTCCGTCGCAGAACAGCACGTCGCGGGTGGAGGGCTTGTCGAAGGACACCGTGCCGGGTCCGGTGAAGGACAGCTTCCCGCCGCTGACCCGGCCGGTGAACTTGCCGGCGTTGGTGGTGACGACGAGGTCCTTGGACTCGTACGCGCTCCACACCTCGTCGATGTAGGGCGCGAGGTAGTCCTTCGCGAAGAGCCCGGCGTCCATGCCGTGGCCCGGGGCGATGATGCGCCGGTCGTCGATGACGAGCTTGCCGAAGCCGTCCTGGGCGGCGATGTCGGAGAAGATCTTGGCGCGGGCGCCGTCGCGCAGGGTGCCGGTCGTCTGGTCCTTGGCCCCGGTGAGGTGGATGGCCATCGGGACGCTGAACATGTCGACCATGGTCGTGTTGCAGAACATGCCGGTGTCTTTGTAGGTGAACTCGGCGCAGTCGTGCAGCACCGCGTAGTTGGGGTCCGACTCGACCCAGCCCGCGGGGTAGGCCAGGGCGGCGGCGCCGTTGCCGTCCTCGACGGCCTTGAACTTCAGCTTGTCGCCGAGCGCGGTGTAGATCCGGCCGGACATGAACGGCAGCGTGAGCGTGGTGTCACCGCTGCCGGAGAGCGGGATCGCGTAGTCGGTGAAGCCGTCGGAGCCGTTGTCGGACAGCGAGACCGGCTTCAGCTCGCCCTCGGGCGTGACCCGGACCTGCTGCTTGCCGTCATTGCCGACGATGTAGACCCATATCGACGCATTGGCGTATTCCCCGGTCTTGTTGGAGATGGTGAGCGGCAGGCCCGCCGCGGCGCGTGGGGAGTCCTCCGATGCCCTGGCGGATCCGAACGCCAGGCCCGTGCCGATTCCGGCGGCTGCTCCCGCCGCCAGCCCGAGGGCCCTCCGGCGGGTGATCATGGGGGTGGACGGGCGGTGCTTGCGCATGCGCATGTGCAATCGCTCCTCTTCTGGGTGGGGGGTGTGAGGAGATATGAGGAGGGGAGGGTGAGAGCATGATAGAGAGCGCTCTCAAGCCCATGACCCAGCACATTGCCTATTTCAGGCGGTAGCGTCAAGCCTCCGCCGGAGAAAAGGAGTTGGCCGTGCCCGATCCACGCCCCACGCTGGAAGCCGTCGCCGCGCACGCCGGGGTCTCCCGCGCGACCGTGTCGCGCGTGGTCAACGGCAGTGCGGGCGTCCGTGCGTCGGTGCGGGAAAAAGTCCAGCGGGCCGTGACCGACCTCGGCTACGTACCGAACAGCGCGGCGCGCAGCCTGGTCACCCGGCGTACGGGCGCGGTCGCCGTCGTCATCGCCGAGCCGGAGCAGCGGGTCTTCTCCGACCCGTTCTTCGCGCAGCAGCTGCGCGGCATCAGCCGCGAGCTGTCCGCCTGCGACACCCAGCTCCTGCTGCTGCTCGTCGAACACCCCCGGGACTACCCGCGGATCGGCCGCTACCTCTCGGGCGGCCATGTCGACGGCGCCCTGATGTTCTCCCTGCACCGCGACGACCCGCTGCCGTCGATGGCCGCGTCCTCAGGGCTGCCGACCGTCTTCGGCGGCCGCCCCGGCTGGGCGGACGCCGACCTCGACCCGGAGCTGCTGTACGTCGACACCGACAACCGCGGCGGCGCGAGGCAGGCCGTCGAGCACCTCCTCGAACGCGGCCGGGAGCGCATCGCCGTCATCACGGGCCCGCTCGACCAGACCTCGGCCGTCGACCGCCTCGACGGCTACCGCGACGCCCTCGGCATCGCCGAGCCCGACCCCGCGCTCGTGGCCCACGGCGACTTCACGGCCGAGGGCGGCGAGCGCGCCATGATCGAACTCCTGGGCCGCTCCCCCGGCCTGGACGCGGTGTTCGCGGCATCGGACCTCATGGCCACGGGGGCGCTGCGCGCGCTGCGGGCGGCCGGGCGGCACGTGCCGAGGGACGTGGCCGTCGTCGGGTACGACGACATGGAACCGGCGGCGTGGGCGGAGCCGCCGCTGACGACGGTCCACCAGGACGTCGAGGAGATGGGGCGGCTGATGGCCTCGCTGCTCCTCCGCCGCCTGGGCGTCACGCAGGACACCGAAGCGTCCGCCGCGCTCGCGACGGGCGCCGGGGCAGCCGACCCGCTCGCGCTGGGCGCGGAGGCCGCCACCCCGCTCGCGCCGGACGCCGGGGCAGCCTGCCCGCTCGCGCCGGTCGTGACACCGGCGCGCCTGGTGGTGCGGGCCTCGACGTGACAAGGGTGTGGGCATTCGTTCCGCTGGGGCGGAACGGGTGGGCACACCCAACCCGCAGCCGGCAACGGCGAGCACCCCCCGCGGCGCGGACCCGCCCGGCGTAGCCAGGGGCGGCGGTCACCGCGGGAACCGCCCCGGTGGGCCGGTGGGCCCGGATTGGGCGTGGCCGAGTCGCCCGGGGTAGCGTCCGCGGCATGGAAGCGCAGGCCGGGATCACCGTGCGGCGGGCACTCGAGCTGCCCGCCCTCCGCCGCGGGCTCCCCGAAGTCGTCGCCTCGGAGGACCACCTGGACCGCCCGGTCCGCTGGGTCCACGCGGGCGAGGTGCCCGATATCGCCTCCCTCCTCAAGGGCGGCGAGCTCCTCCTCACTACCGGCCTCGGGCTCGGCACCCGCCCCGCCGACCAGCGCACCTTCGTCCGCACGCTCGCCGAGCGCGGTATCGCGGCGCTCGTCGTCGAACTGGGCGGCCGGTTCACCGAGCTGCCGGCCGCGCTCCTCGACGCCGCCCGCTCCAGCGGCCTGCCACTCGTACAGCTGCACCGCCAAGTCCCCTTCGTGACCGTCACCGAGGAGATCCATACCGAGATCGTCAACGGCCACTACGCGATGCTCCGCAGCGCGGAGGAGGTCCACCGGCGGTGCACCGAGCTGCTGCTGCGCGGCGGCGGTGCGCCGGACGTGCTGCGGCTGCTCGCCGACTTCGCGGGCAATCCGGTGTTCCTTGAGACCCCGGACGGGCAGCTGCTGTACGCCGCGGGGCAGGCCGCGGCGGCCGATCCTGTGCAGGTCTGGGACGGCCTGCGCAGGCAGCGCTCCGGTCGGGCCCCAGAGCTCCCGGCCGGTGGCGTGACCGTGGACATCCCGGGCGGCGGCCCGGGCCCCGGCGCGGTGCGGGCCCGCCTGGTGATCCTCCCCGTGGACGGACCGCTCGAGCCGGTCCACCGCATAGCGGCAGAACGTACGGCCGGGCTGCTGGCGGTCGTTCTGATGCAGGCGCGGCAGGAGGAGGAGCTGGCGGCCCGCGGCCGCGGCGACTTTCTCACCGACCTCGCCGAAGGCCGGACGACGGCCGAGGATGCTCCCGCCCAGGCGCGCGTTCTGGGCTTCCGGCCGGCCGACGGGCTGCTGCTGCCGGTCGTCATGCGGTTGCCCGCCGAGCTGATCCCGCCGGGCGACTGGGCCGTGCTGGTCCGAGCCGTCCAAGAGGAGCTGACGACGGTCGGGTTGCCTGTGCTGATGGGCGTACGGCCGGTGGAAGGCCGGGTTCCGCTGCTGCTCGGCCTCCGCTCGGAGTCCGAACGGTCGGCCGCGGCCGACCGGGTCGCCGCCGCCCTGCGGGCAGGCGTCGAACGGGCCGGGCTCGAACGCGCCGGGGTGCTGCCGCCCGCGGTCGTCGTCGGCGTGGCCGGCGACTGGGCGGGCGCTGGCCCCGGCCTGCGGCATGCGGCGGAGGCGGCGACCGCGGCACAGGGCCTGCCGCCCCGGCCCTGGTACGACGCCCGCCGGCTCGATATCGACCTGCTGCTGTGGCGGCTGCGCGACCACCCCGATCTCGCGGCTTTCGTGGATCGCGCGATCGGGCCGCTGCTCGTTCACGACCGCACGGCCCGCCCGCCGCTGCTCCCCACCCTTGAGGCCTACCTCGCCCACGCAGGCCGCAAAGCGGAAACGGCCCGCGAACTCCACCTCAACCGCCAGACCCTCTACGACCGCCTGGCCCGTATCTCCCAGCTCCTGGCCACCGACCTGGACGACCCTCAGGCGGTCCTCACCCTCAATCTGGCGCTGCAGGCCCGCCGGCACACTCCCTGACCGCCGAGCGGTCGCTCGGCTGAAGGCAGCCGAACGCAGAACGGGCCGGCCGAGGCGCCGCGGCGCACGGCAGACCGCCCTCGCTCACCTCCGCGGAGCGGACCGGCGGCGGTCCTCGAGTTCGTCGTAGATGCTCAGGACCTGCGCCACCGTCTCGTCCTCCGTCGGCCACGTGGCCGCCTGCGCCCGCCCCGCCGCCGCGAGTTCCGCGCGCCGTTCCGGGGCGTCGAGGAGCCGCGTGACCGCGTTCGCCAGCGCGGCGGCGTCCCCGTACGGCACGAGTTCGGCCGCCTCGCCCACCAGTTCCGGCACGCCGCCGACCGCCGTCGCCACCAGGGGCACGCCTGCCCGCAGCGCCTCCTGTGCGAAGAGCGCCCGCGCCTCCCAGCGGCTCGGCAGTACGGCGACGTCGGCCGCGGCCAGCAGCTCGGTGACGTCCTCGCGCCGGCCCAGCAGCCGTACCGGCAGATCCTCGCCGTCGATACGGCGCTGCAGCTCGGCCCGTTCATTCCCTTCGCCCGCGACGGCGAGCAGCGGCTGCGGCTCGAGGCCCCGCCACGCGCGCGTGGCGTCGAGCAGCGGGCCGTGCCCCTGCCACGGTTCGAGCCGCCCGACGGCGAGCAGCAACGGCCTGCCCACCGCGCCGAGTTCCGCGCGCGCCTTGGTGCACCGCCGCTCGCCGTCGTCGCACCAGGCCGGCGCCGTGCCGGAGGACGACGACGGCTCGGCCTCGGGCACCGCGACCGCCGCGAGGCGGGCGTCGCGCGCTCCCCGTTTCCTGGCGCGCTCCACCAACTCCGAGCACGCGCCCAGTACGACTGTCGCGGCCCGCGCCGCCCGGCGCTCCGTCAGGCGCACGAGCTGGGCACGCGCGCCCTCCGCGTGGATGCTGGTGTGCCAGGTGACGACCAACGGCGTGCCATGCCGCCCGCCGAGCGCCAGTGACGCCCGGACGGCGGCCCGCAGCCCGTGCGCGTGCACCAGGTCGGCGTCCGCACAGACGGCCCGCAGTGCCGTGAGTGCCGCCGGGTCCGCACGCGCCTCGGCGGACACGAAGCGGGCCCCTGCACCCGTGAAGTCGTAGGCGCGCTCGGCGGCTTGCGGGGCGCACACCGTCACCCGTACGCCCCGCGCGACGAGCCCGGCCGCCAGTGAGCGCACGTGCGCGCCACTGCCCGAACTCCCGCGCCCCAGCACCTGTACGGCGTGCAACGTCGACTGCCCGAGCGGCGGGACCGGTGTGCTGCTCACGCGGGTGGAGCTCCTGAGTCGGCGTCGGACGCGAGGGGGTGAGGGGATGAGGGGATGAGGGAGTGATTGGGGGCCGCTTGCGCGTAATCCCAGCATGCCAGCACGCGCGCCGGACCGGGCGGGGATCTTCGGCGGTTCCCGGTTCCTGAAGCCGCGGGCGCTGCGGCCCGGTCACCCGTCCGGGGGACGGCGTTCAGCGACCGGGCGACGCGCCAGTGGGGCGTACGGGTGTGGCGCCGCGCGAGAAGACGGTCGCGGGTTCCGGGCGGCGGCCCAGCGCGTCCCACGCGCGGAGCACGGCGAGCTCCCGCCAGGCCGAGCCGTTGCCGACCGCGTCTCCCACGGCCGCGGCCGCGACCACCGCGGCGGCGTGCAGCACAAGCCCCGTACGGCCGTTGCCCGCCGCGACCGCCAGGCCGAGTCCGGCGCCCAGCGCGTGCGCACCCGCGTCACCGAGCATGGTGCGCTCGCCGAGGTCGTCGCAGAGGACGGCGGCGGACGCCCCGACGGGCCCGGCGGCCAGCACCCCGGCGGCGCCGCTCCGCAGGAGCCCGGGCGCCGCGGCGGCGAGTACGGCCTTGGCGGCCCGGCCGGGGCGTACGTCGAGGAGGTTGGCGAGGTGGGCGCTTCCTGCGATGACGACTCCGGCGAGGAGCCGGTCCGCGCTGCGCTCCTTGAGCAGCGCTCCGGCGGCGAGTCCGGCGGCGCCGATCCCGAAGAGCTTGACGGCCCCGGAGGTGACCTCGCCCTCGCGCAGCGCCTTGAGGTGGGCCCGGAAGCCGCGGCGGCAGTCGCCGCGGCCCGCCATGTCGTCGTACGCGCCGCAGGCTCCGGCCGCGAGTACGGCGACGGCTCCGGCGGCGCGGGCTCGTACGGGGAGGGTGGGGGCGCTGACGGCGGCGATCGCGGTGCCGAGGGTTACGGCGGGGCCTGCGTAGAGGTCGACGGGGCGGCCGGCGTGGTTGCGCCGCTCCCACATGGCAGGTCCGCCGGGGGCTTTGCGGCGCATCCCGGCATAGGCCGCGCGGGCCGCCCCCGCCGCGGCGAGCAGGGCCGCGGCCCGCCCTCGCACTCTGCCGAACGGCTCCGCCGCCATCGCCATGCTCCCCGCTCCCCTCGCTGGTGACCCGCCGGTCACCCTACGCGCCCTGACCACCGGCCTCCGGCCGGGGTTCTTCGGTACCGCGGCGGTGGGTGGGGGTCGATTCCGCCGCGCCGTGCAGGGGCGCCTGCCAGGGGCTGGGGTCGGGGGCGGGACGGGGTGGTTCCTCTGGGGCTGCATGATTTACGGGCCGGCTCGGTCGTATGCCAGGTGCGGCCCGTCGTCAGGCCGGCCCACACATCACGCTTTACGCCCCTGCCGGAACCACCCCGCCCCACCCCCTCACGCCGCCACGCGTCTGCCACCCGCCTCAACATCCCGGCACCAAACCGGGCCATGTGCCCCCCGGTTGGCCACCGGGGGGCGGTACCAAGCCGGGCCATGCGCCTCGCGAACAGGGCCCGGCTTACGCCCCGGCCGGACCACCCGTCCCCACCCCTCACGTCGCCACACGTCCGCCGCCGCCGCAAGATCTCGGTAGCAAACCGGGCCATGCGGCCCGCACTCGCCCTCCCGGGGACGGGGTCTGCACGCCGCTGCCGACCCCTCAGGTCGCCGCCCGGGACAAGGTCTCGGTACGTGGCGGGCCATGCGGCCGTCGGTTGGTCACCGGCCGGAGGGGACGGGGTCGGAGGGGTGGGGGGTTCTGGAAGCTGCCGTATATTTGTGGGCCGCCAGGCCCGTAAATATACGTTCCAGAACCCCCCACCCCGGAGGCCCCGGCCCCGGAACCACCCACCGCACCACCGGTGGCAACCCACCACACCAGCGGCAGCCACCCGCCCCCGGCGGGCCCGCTACCGCGGAGCGGCCCCGCCGGCGAGGCGACCCGTTGCGGCGCGCGCCGCCTCCAGCAGTTCCTCCGCGTGCGCGCGCGCCAATTGGGAGTCCTCCTGGCCCGCCAGCATGCGCGACAGCTCCCGCACCCGGTCCTCGCCCTCCATCGCCTTCACACCACTCCGCGTCACCGACCCGTCGTTCGTCTTCTCGACCACCAGGTGCCGGTCCGCGAAAGCCGCGACCTGCGGCAGGTGCGTGACGACCACGACCTGCGCGGACTTCGCGAGCCGCGCCAGCCGCCGGCCGACCTCGACCGCCGCCTTGCCGCCCACGCCCGCGTCCACCTCGTCGAACAGATACGTCGGCACCGGCTCCGACCCGGCGAAGACGACCTCCACGGCCAGCATCACCCGCGACAGCTCGCCGCCCGACGCCCCCTTGGCGATCGGCCGCGGCTGCGCCCCCGGGTGCGGGGCGAGCAGCAGCTCGACCTCGTCCACGCCCGTCATGCCGAAGGCGACGGCCCGCCCATCGACCTCGATCCCGCTCGCCTCATCGGTCTCGGTCTGGCGGATGTCGATGCTCACGCGCGCGTGGGGCATGGCGAGTTCCGCGAGTTCCGCCGTGACCGCGTCGGCGAATCGCTTCGCCGCCTCCCTCCGCGCATCCGTCAACGCCTGGGCGAGGCCGGAGAGTTCGGCCCGCAGCGCGTCCCGCTCGGCCGTGAGTTCGCCGATCCTGTCGTCGTCGCCGTCAAGGTCGGCCAGCCGGGCGGCGCTCTGCTCGGACCAGGCGAGGACGCCCGCGATGTCCTCGCCGTACTTGCGCGTCAGATGCGCCAGCGCCGCGCGCCGCTCCTCAACGGCCGCCAGCCGCAGTGGATCGGCGTCGAGGTCGTCGGCGTAGCCCGCCAGCTCCCCCGCCACATCGGAGAGCAGGATGCCGATCTCGCCGAGCCGGTCGGCCAGCGCGGCCAGCGCCGGGTCGTGGGACCGTACCGCCTCCAGGGCGCGGTGCGAGCCCGCCACCAGCGTGGCCGCGTCCACGCCCTCCGGGTCCTCCGGGTCCCCGGCGAGCGCCCGGTGTGCGGTGGTCGCGGCCGAGGCCAGCGCCTCGGCGTGGCCCAGCCGCTCCGCCTCCGCGGCGAGTTCGGTGTCCTCGCCGGGCCTGGGCTCGGCGGCGGCGATCTCGTCGAGTCCGAACCGCAGCAGGTCCGCCTCCTGGGCCCGCTCGCGCGCCCGTGTCGTCAGCTCGTCCAGTTCGGCGGCGACCGCTCGCAACCGCCGGTACGCGGCCCCGTACTTCTCCAGCGGCGCGGCCACGCCATCGCCCGCGTACCGGTCGAGGGCCTGCCGCTGCCGCGCGGGCTTCAGCAGCCCCTGCTGGTCGGTCTGGCCGTGCACCGCGACGAGGTCGTCGGCGAGTTCGCCGAGGAGCCCGACGGGTACGGACCGCCCGCCCAGGTGCGCCCTGGACCGCCCCTCCGCAGAGACCGTACGGCTGATGAGCAGCGCGCCGTCATCGAGTTCGGCGCCCGCCTCCTCCGCTCGTACCGCGGCCGCGGCGTCCGCGGGGACGGTGATCCGCCCCTCCACGACCGCAGCCTTGGAGCCCATCCGCACCAGGCCGGGGTCGGCGCGCCCGCCGAGGAGCAGGCCGAGACTGGTGACGACCATCGTCTTGCCCGCGCCGGTCTCGCCGGTCACCGCGGTGAAGCCGGGTGACAGCTCGACGACCGCATCGTCGATGACCCCGAGCGACCGTATCCGCATCTCCTCCAACACGGACACGACCTTACGAGGTTCCGAGGGTGCCGCGCGACGCCCTCCCCCGCTGGTCCTCTTACGGGGTCGGGCGCGGGTCGTCACCGCCCCTTCCCTGGGGACAGCCCCACCCCGGCCCGGGTGATCGCTCCATGGCCGGGGCCCCGCCCGCGGACGACGCTGGATCCGTATCGATGAACAGCGAAGGCCCGGCAGGGCTACGGGGGTTGTACGGAATGGCTACAGGACTGGCCATGGCGGCGCTGCGCGCGCACCGGCCGGCATTCGTCGGGACGGCCGTCGCGGCGCTTTTCTCCGCGAGCGTCGTGAGCGCCGCGACGACGATGCTGTCCGTGACGGGCACGAAGGGCCTGTCACCGGAAGCCCGCCGGGTGATCACCGAGAACTCAGTCGACACGATGGCCGCCGTCCTGCTCATCGGCTCGGTCTACCTGACCGTCTTCGTCGTCGTCTCGACGATGGGCACGGCCGTGGCGCAGCAGCACCGTGAGTTCGCGTTGGTGCGGGCGATCGGCGCGCGGCCGCGGCAGATCCGGCGGGCCGTGGTGGCCCAGGCGGTGGCCGCCGCGCTGCCCTCGGCGGCAGCCGGCTTCGGCCTGGGGTGTGTGG
Source organism: Streptomyces sp. 8N616 (assembly GCF_052246385.1). NCBI lineage: Bacteria > Bacillati > Actinomycetota > Actinomycetes > Kitasatosporales > Streptomycetaceae > Streptomyces > Streptomyces sp. 8N616. Next base: position 72,403 of record NZ_JBQQBY010000038.1, read on the forward strand.
TGGCGCGCATGTGGTTCGACAGCATGGCGGAGCACGGGCTGGTACCCGCCGGGGTGTCCTTCCGGCTGAGCTGGGCCGGTCTGCCGGTATCCCTCGGCGTCGCGGTCGTGACGTCGGCGATCGCGGCGCAGATCGCGTCCCTGCGCTTCTCTCTCCTGCGCCCGGCGAAGGCGCTCCGGGAGGCGGCGACGGGGCGGCACAGGCTGGGGCTGCTGCGGGCTCCGCTGGGCGTGCTGGCCGTCGCGGGCGGTGCGGTGCTGTGCGCCCTGCTCGCGCGGGAGCCGTCGGGCGAGGAGAGCGCGGCCGCGTTTCTCGTGCTGCTCCTGTTCTGCGCGGGCGTGGGGCTGCTGGGACCGCGGATCGTCGGGCCCGCGGCGTGGCTGGCCTCGGGTCCGGTCCGGCTGTTCGGCAGCAGCGCGCGGCTGGCCATGCTGAACGTACGGTCCCAGACCCGGCGTTTCTCGGCCGCCGTCGTCCCGCTCGTCCTGGTCGTCTCTTTCGGCACCACCAAGATCGCGCTGCATACGACGGCCGAGCACCGTACGGGCTCGGCGGGCAGCGCGGGCGAGGTCTGGCTGGACTACGTCGGTACGGGCCTCTACGCGTCGTTCGCCGCGATCGGCGCCGCGAACACCCTCGCGATGGTCTCCTTCGAGCGCCGCCGCGAGGTGGCCCTGCTCCGGGTGATCGGCATGCTGCCGGGCCGGCTGCGGGCGATGGCCGCGTGGGAGGCCGCGGTCGTCGCCCTCACCGCGCTGCTCCTCGGCGGCGCGATCGCCCTGGCCACCCTCGCGCCGATCCTGCGGGCCGCGTACGGCGACCCCATGCCGTACGTGCCGTGGAGCGTGGCCGCGGGCGTGGCGGGCGGCACGCTGCTGCTGGCGCTGCTCGCGACGGGCCTGCCGGTGCAGTCCGCCCTGCGCGGGCGGGCCATCACCAGGCTCAAGGCGGCCTGACCGGGCCCGGTCCCGCCACGCGGTCCGCGGCGCTGCCCGCACCCGACTCACCCGAAATCCTTCGGAGGTACGCCATGATCACCCCTGCCCGGCACAGCCGACGCCGTGCCTCCGCCGCCGCCCTGGCGCTCGCCACCGCGATCGCAGCGGGCGCAGCCGCCTGCCGCGACGGCCCGGCCTCCTCGGGTACGGGCAAGGCAGGCCGCCCCGACCGCGCCTCGGTCCAGGGCCTCTGGCGTACGGACGGCTACGGCACCGTCGTCGCCATCGAGGGCCGCACGCTGCGCACGTACGAGACGACGCGCGTCAGTTGCCTCCCGGGCGGGCCGGCCGCCGCCAGGACCGGTCCGGTGAACGCCGACGGGAGCGCGGACTTCGCCCCCGCGGACCCCGCGGACTCCGCCCGGCTCACCGTGACGCCGGGTCCTGGCAGCCGCACCGCCCGCCTCCGTTTTGCGGACAGTGCCGGCGAGCGCACCCTCCACCGCATCCCCGCGCTCCCCAAGCCCTGCCACCGCAAGCCGTCCGGCGACCCGCGCGCAGTCTTCGACGTCTTCTGGCACACGTATGCCGAGAATTACCCCTTCTTCGGCGCCAGGGGCATCGACTGGAACGCGGTCCGCGACCGCTACCGCCCCCGGGTCACCGCGAAGACCACCGACGACGAGCTGTTCGCCATCCTGCGGAACATGATCGAGCCGCTCCACGACGCCCACACCAACCTGGTCGCGGGCCCCGGCAAGGTGTACGCGGGCCACCGGCAGGACACGGAACTCCCGACGCCCGAGAGCGTCGCGAGGATCGACAAAGCGACAGCCGAGAGCGTCGGGGTCACCCAGCGCCGCTGGGGCCGGGGCGCGCTCGCCTACGCCGATCTCCCCGGCCGCATCGGCTACCTCCGGATCACCCGCTTCTCGGACTTCACCGAAAAGGGCGACTACGCGAGCGACCTCACCGAACTCGACCGGGCGCTCGACGCCGTCTTCACCAAGGACCGTATGGAGGGGGCGGGCGCTCTGCGGGGGCTCGTCATCGACCTGCGCTTCAACGGTGGCGGCGCCGACCCGCTCGGCCTGCGGATCGCCTCCCGGCTGACCGGGCGCGCGTACACCGCGTACGTCAAGCACGCGCGCAACGACCCCGACGACCCGCGGAAGTTCACCGAGGGGCAGCCGACACGGGTGCGCCCGTACGGCGGTGGGCCGGTCTTCACCGGGCCGGTGACGGTCCTGACCGGACGGCTCACGATCAGCGCGGGCGAAACCTTCGCCCAGGCCCTGATCGGCCGCACCCCCGCGCCCACCCGGATCGGCGAGAACACCCAGGGCGCCTTCTCCGACACCCTCGAGCGCACGCTGCCGAACGGCTGGTCGTTCTCCCTGCCCAACGAGGAGTTCCTGACGGCGGGCGGCGGGGGCGGCGAGGATGGCGGGGACGGCACGACCTTCGACGGCGCGGGCATCCCGCCGGACATCCGCACGCCGGTGTTCACCGACGAGGAGTTCGCCGCCCACCGCGACTCGGCCCTCACCCGTGCCCGCGCACTCCTCACCGAGGAGCGGACACGACGGGACTGGAGCGTGCCCTGCGGCCCCGCCGGGACGGCACCTAGTGCGGCGCCCCGCGCCAGCCCGCCACCGGCAGCGCGAACTTCGCGACGAGCCGGTCCGTGAACGACGCGTGGTGCAGGCGCGCGAGCCGCACCGGTACGGCACCGCGCCGCACCTCCACGCGCGCGCCCGCGGGCAGTTCGATCGTGCGCCGCCCGTCGCACCACAACACGCCGTGCGGAGTCTGCGGCTGCACCTCCACCGCAAGCACCGAATCCGGCGCGGTGACCAGCGGCTTCGCAAAGAGCGCATGGGCGCTGATCGGGACCATGAGCAGCGCCTCGACCTCCGGCCAGACGACAGGCCCGCCGGCCGAGAAGGCGTACGCGGTGGAGCCCGTCGGCGTGGCGCAGACGACGCCGTCGCCGCCGAAGCGCGAGACCGGCCGCCCGTCGACCTCCGTCACGACCTCCAGCAGCCGCTCGCGCGCGGCCTTCTCCACCGAGGCCTCGTTGAGCGCCCAGTCGCGGTGCACGATCTGGCCGTTGTTGCGCACCAGCACGTCGAGGGTCATGCGCTCCTCGACCTCGTACGAGCGCGTGACGACCCGGTCGACCACCTTGTCGAGGTCGTCGCGCTCGGCCTCGGCGAGGAAGCCGACCCGGCCGAGGTTGACGCCGAGCATCGGTACGCCCGAGCTCCGCGCGAGCTCGGCGCCGCGCAGCAGCGTCCCGTCACCGCCCAGCACCACCAGCAGCTCGCTGCCGTCGAGCACGTCCTCCGAGTGCACGACCTGGTCGACCTGGGCGGGCAGCGGCAGGTCCGCCGCCTCCTCCGCCAGAACCCGTACGCCGATTCCGCAGCGCAGCAGGCCCTGCACCACCAGCTCGGCGCTGCGGATGGCGGCCGGCCTACCGGTGTGGGCGAGCAGGAACACGGTCCGTGCAGTCGTCGTCATCGTCAACGTGGCCCCTCCGCCACTGCTCGGTCAACGGCCTCCGGGTCGAGAGCGGGCGCCCCGGCGCGCAGCCAAAGGAAGTACTCGACATTACCGGACGGACCCGGCAAGGGACTCGCGGTGACGCCGAGCACTCCGAGGCCGAGACCGGCCGCCTGTCCGGCGACGGTCCGTACGGCCTCGGCGCGCAGCTCGGGGCTGCGCACCACGCCGCCGCTGCCGAGCCGGTCCCTGCCCACCTCGAACTGCGGTTTCACCATCAGCACGAAGTCGGCGTCCGGCGCGGCGCAGCACACCATCGCGGGCAGCACGAGACCGAGCGGGATGAAGGAAAGATCACCCACGATCAGGTCCACCGGCTTCCCGTCGATCAGTTCAAGCGTCAACTCACGTACGTTCGTACGGTCCTTGACGGTCACGCGTTCATCGTTCCGCAGAGACCAGGCGAGCTGGCCGTAGCCGACGTCCACGGCGACGACGTGGTCCGCACCCGCCCGCAGCAGCACATCGGTGAAGCCACCCGTCGACGCGCCCGCGTCGAGCGCGCGCCGGCCCTCGGTCTTCAGCCCGAGCGGGGTGAAGGCGGCGAGCGCGCCCGCGAGCTTGTGGCCGCCGCGGGAGACGTACTCCGGGTCGCTGTCGTCCTTGGTCACGACGACCGCCGCGCTGGTCTCCACCTGGGTGGCGGCCTTGGTGGCGGTGGTGCCGCCGACGGTCACCCGGCCCGCGGCGATGAGCTGGCTCGCGTGCTCCCGCGAGCGGGCCAGCTTGCGGCGCACCAGCTCCGCGTCGAGTCGGCGTCGTGCCACGTGCGGTTCAGCTCCTGTTGTCGTACGGCCCGGGTGCGGGGGGCGGCGGTCCTGGGCGGGCGTCGAGCGCGGTGAGGGCGTCGCGCAGGCCCCGGTGCACATCCTCGTACACCTCGATGTGGCCGTCGGGGGGAAGGTGGTCGGCGTCGGCCAGCCGGTCGAGCTGGGCGTCCACCTCGGCGTTCCCGGTGGGCGTACGCGGGACTCCGAGGGGCGCGGGTCCGGCGTCCGCCTCGGGCACGGTCTCCTGGGCGGCGTCCCCGGCAACGTCCACGGATGCGCCCACGGATGCGTCCTGCTCGACGTCGGCCCCGGGCCCGCCTTCGGGCCCGGCCCCCGCCACCCGCTCCGGCTCCCGGTCCTGCTCAACACCGGGCATCGACTCGTTCATGGCCCCGACGCTACCCCGAACCGCGCCGTCCTCGGGGAACGAGGCTCTGGGGTACCGTCGAGCACGATGAAGACGATCGAGGAGTGCCGGCTGGCGCTCGACCGGCTTTCGGAGAATCTCGCAAAGGCGGACGGGGACCTGCGCAGCGCTGCCGCGCTGGACCGCTCGCTGAGCTGCCGCATTACCGACCTGGACATCACGTTCGTCGGCCGCCTCGCGCAGAGCCGGATCAAGGACGTGACGACCGTGCCGGGGCCGCCACCGGAGCGTGCCCAGATCCGGCTGACGATGGCCAGCGACGACCTGGTGGCCATGGTCGAGGGGCAGCTGAACTTCGCGAAGGCGTGGGGCACCGGCCGGGTCAAGCTCGAGGCCGGGCTCCTGGACCTGCTGCGGCTGCGCTCGCTGCTGTAACCCCGGCCGTAACCCCAGCCGTGCCGGTGGCCGTACGCGCGCCCCGGCTCTCCCCGCCCCCACCCGTACGGCGCCCGCGCGCGGCGGGCACGACGAGCGGGGTCCCGGTCTCCGGGTCGTCGATCACCTGACAGCGCAGCCCGAAGACCTGCTGAACCAGCTCAGCGGTGACGATCTCCCCCGGCGCTCCCTCGGCGACGACCTCCCCGCCGCGCATAGCGATCAGGTGGGTGGCATAGCGCGCCGCGTGGTTGAGGTCGTGGAGGACCGCGACGAGGGTACGGCTCTGCTCCTCGTGCAGCTGGGCGCAGAGGTCGAGCACGTCGATCTGGTGCTGGATGTCGAGGTACGTGGTCGGCTCGTCGAGGAGCAGCAGCGGGGTCTGCTGGGCGATGGCCATGGCGATCCACACCCGCTGGCGCTGCCCACCGGACAACTCGTCGACATAGCGATCCGCGAGCTCCGCCACGCCCGTCGCCGCCATCGATTCATCGACGATCCGCTCGTCCTCCGCCGACCACTGCCGCAGCAGTCCCTGGTGCGGGTAGCGGCCGCGCGCGACGAGGTCGGCGACCGTGATCCCGTCCGGGGCGATCGAGGACTGGGGCAGCAGCCCGAGCGTGCGGGCGACCTTCTTCGCAGGCAGCGAGCCGATCGCCTGCCCGTCGAGCAGCACGGAGCCCGCCATGGGCCTGAGCATGCGCGACAGAGCGCGCAACAGGGTCGACTTGCCGCAGGCGTTCGGCCCGACGATGACCGTGAAGGAGTGGTCCGGGATCGATACGGACAGGTCCTCGGCGACGGTGCGCCGGTCGTAGGCGAGCGTGACGGATTCGGCCGCGAGGCGGTTCGAGGGGGGCAAGGTCAAGGGATCTCTCCTGGCGGTTGTTCTTCGGGCCGTGGCGGTTGTTCTGTCGGGCGTACCGGGCCTCGCATGTCCTCATATCCGGCCCGCCCTGCGCTCGGTCACCAGCAGCCACAGCAGGTAGCCACCGCCCAGGACGCCCGTCAGCACGCCGACCGGCAGCTGGTCGGCCCCGAAGACCCGTTGCGACGCCCAGTCGGCGGTGATCAGCAGGGCCCCGCCCATGCAGGCGGCGGGCAGCAGGTTCGCCCCCGGCGAGCGGGTGAGCCGCCTGGCGAGCTGCGGCGCGGTCAGGGCCACGAAGGCGATGGGCCCTGCCGCGGCGGTCGCGGCCGCGGTGAGCAGCACGGCGGCCAGCGTCAGCAGAAGCCGGGTGCGCTCGACCCGCACCCCCAGCGCGTACGCCGAGTCGTCACCCATCTCGAGGGTGCGCAGCGCGCGCCCCTGCCCGAGCACCAGCGGTACGAGTACGGCGCACGCGCCCACCAGCGGCCAGACCTGCGCCCAGTCGCGTCCGTTGAGCGATCCGGTGATCCAGACCACGGCCCGTGCGGCGTCCACCAAATCCGCCTCGGTCAGCAGATAGCCGTTGACGGCGGTGAGCATCGCTGCCGCCCCGATGCCGACCAGCACGAGCCGGTACCCGTGGATGCCCCGCCGCCAGGCCAGCAGATAGACCGCGAGCCCCGTGAGCAGGCCGCCGCCGACGGCACCGGCCGCCACCGCGTACGTACTGCCCTTGAGGAACACGATGACGGTGAGCGCCCCGGCGGCCGAGCCGTAACCGAAGCCGATGACGTCCGGACTGCCCAGCGGATTGCGGGAGATGCTCTGGAAGACGGCTCCGGCGAGCCCGAGCGCGACGCCGACGAGCAGGCCGACGAGGACGCGCGGCAGGCGCAGCTCGTTGACGATGAAGTCCTGTGCCGGGGTGCCGTTTCCGGTGAGCGTACGGAGGACGTCGGCCGGCGCGAGCGGGAAGTCGCCGGTGCCGATGAGCACCACGCCCATGACGAGGGCGAGGGCCGCGAGCAGAAGCCCTGCGGCCGTCCCGCGGACGTCGACGCGGACGGACAGCCCGCCACGGGTGCGCAGCGCCTTCACCGTCCGCGCCTTCACCGTCCGCGACTCCGTAGCTCGTGTCCTCACGGTCCGGGCCTTCACAGCTGGGCCATCCTTCGGCGGCGTACGAGGTAGATGAAGACCGGGCCGCCGATCAGCGTGGTGACGATGCCGACCTGCAGTTCTGCGGGCCGGGCGACGACCCGCCCGACGACGTCCGCGCCCAGCAGCAGTACGGGCGAGAGCACCGCCGCGTACGGCAGGATCCACCGCAGATCGGGCCCGGTCAGGGCGCGTACGAGGTGCGGCACCATCAGCCCCACGAAGACGATGGGCCCGCAGGCGGCCGTCGCGCCGCCGCACAGCAGGGTGAGGGCGGCCATCGCGAGCACCCGGGTCCTGGTGAGGTGTGCGCCGAGGGCGCGGGCGGTGTCGTCGCCGAGGGCGATGGCGTTCAGCGGGCGCGCGAGGGAGAGCGCGAGCAGCGTCCCGACGGCGAGGAACGGCAGCACCTGCCCGACGACCGACACGTTCGCGGAGGCCAGCGAACCGACCGTCCAGAAGCGCATCTTGTCGAGCGCGGCCGTGTCCAGCAGCTGGACGGCGTAGACGTAGCCGAAGAGGGCGGCGGTCATCGCCTGGCCCGCCAGCGCGAGGCGGACCGGAGTCGCGCTGCGGCTGCCACCGAGCGCGTACACCACGGTCGATACGACGGCGGCGCCGAGGAAGGCGAACCAGACGTAGGCGGTGAGGGATGTGATGCCGAGAAAGCTGATGGCGGAGACGACGGCGGCGGAGGCGCCCGCGTTCACACCGAGCAGCCCCGGGTCGGCGAGCGGGTTGCGGGTGAGCGCCTGCATCACCGCGCCCGCCAGGCCGAGGCCGGTGCCGACGAGCAGCCCGAGCAGGGTGCGCGGCAGCCGTACGTCCCTGATGACGACGTCCGTGTCGCTGCCGCTGTAGTGGAACAGCCCGTGCCACACCTGGTCGGGCGGTATCTGCTTGGCCCCGACGGCGATGCTCGCGGCCGCGACCAGCAGCAGGACTCCGGCGGCAGCGAGCAACCCGAGGGCGCGCGCCGCGCGGCGGCGCCGGGGGGCGGCCACGGGCTGTCTCTCTTCGCGTTCGGGAGGGCCGTCAACCAACACGAGGTTAGGTTAGCCTGCCCTCACCAATCAGTAGGGATCGGCCCCTCCGGGTGGCTCGCTGACAGGCCACCGCCACCTCAGCGCAACGGGGAACTTCAGCGGAACTGCAGCGGAACTGCAGCGGATCCTCACCCCCGCAGCTCAATAACCCAGCCGCGCCAGCGACTTGCCGGTGTCCACTCCCCCGGCACCCTCGCCCGCCTCCGTCCACACCGCGGCACACAGCGCCCGCAACCCGTCGACCGGGTCACCCTCCCCGTCGAGCGCCGCCTCCCCGTCCCGTACGGACGCGGTCCAGCCGCGGCACACGAAACCGTCCCGACCGTCCCCACCGCCCCTCTCCGCCTCCACGACGCCCGGCTGCCCGGCCAGCAGCCCGCGCAGATCGGCTGCCACGTACGTCGGCCGGTGCCGCGGCGGCGCGGCCAGCAGCTGCGCCGCATCCGTCACCCCGGTCAGGACGAGCAGCGAATCGACCCCGCCCACATACGCGCCCTCGATGTCGGTGTCCAGTCGGTCCCCGACGACCAGCGGCCGGACGGCACCCGTCCGCAGAATCGTCTCGCGGTGCATCGGCGGCAGCGGCTTGCCCGCCACCTGCGGCTCGCCTCCGGTCACGAGCCGTACGACCTCCACCGCGGCGCCATTGCCCGGGGCGATCCCCCGCGCACTCGGAATCGTCAGGTCCAGGTTCGAAGCGAACCACGGCAGCCCCCGCGCCACCGCGTAACAGGCCTCCGCGAAGCGCCCCCACGGCAGCTCAGGACCGCCGTAGCCCTGGACCACGGCTGCCGGATCATCGTCCGCAGACTCCACCGGCTCCAGTCCGCGCTCCCGCAGCGCGACCCTCAGTCCCTCACCGCCGATCACCAACACCCTGGCCCCCGCAGGAACTTGCTCCGCGATGAGCCGCGCCACCGCCTGCGCGGACGTGATCACATCACCCGGCTCCGCGGGCACCCCGAGGCTCGTCAGATGCTCGGCGACCGCCCGCGGCGTACGGGACGCGTTGTTCGTCACGTACGCGAGGTGCATCCCGCCGGCGCGCGCCGCCTCCAGCGACTCGACCGCGTGCGCGATGGCGCCGCCCCCGGCATAGACCACGCCGTCCAGATCGAGCAGCGCCGTGTCGTACGCCTCGCTCAGCGGCCGCTCACTCGCATCCGTACAAGTCCGGATCCGGGGCTGTTGGCTCATTCTTCTCGCTCCTCACTTGCTGCTCTCCCGATCATCCCGCATCGTCGCAGGCCGCATAGCATGCACTAATGAGCACACCTGGGCCTGCCCGCGAGGGCTTGCGCCTGTCGCCCTTCCGCGGACTGCGCTACGTCCCGGAGCGGGTCGGCAGCCTCGCCGCCGTGACCTCTCCGCCGTATGACGTCGTGATCCGGCCGGACGGCCTGCGCCACCTCGAGACCGCAGACCCCCACAACATCGTGCGGCTCATCCTGCCCCAGGCCGCGGGCTTCGCAAGCCGTCACAGGAAGGCCGCCGAGACGCTGCGCCACTGGCAGGCCGAGGGCGTGCTCGCCGCGGACCCGGAACCGGCCCTCTACGTCTACGAGCAGCGCAGCGGTGACCTGCTTCAGCGCGGGCTCATCGGCGCCCTGCGGCTCAGCCCTCCCGAGGAGGGCATCGTCCTTCCCCACGAGGACGTCATGCCGGAGATCGTCGAGGACCGCGCGGCCCTGATGCGCGAGACGGCGGCCAACCTCGAGCCGCTGCTGCTCACATACCGCGGGAACGGGAACGGGAACGGGGCGGACGGCGGGGCGAGCGGCGGCGCGGGCGACGGAGCGACCGCCGTGATCGAGCGGGCCGTTCAACGGTCACCTCTGCTGTCCACGACCACGGAGGACGGCGTGAGCCACCGGCTGTGGGCCGTGACCGACTCCGCCGACCTCGCCGAGGCGGACGCGGACCTCTCCGGTCACCAGGCCCTCATCGCGGACGGCCACCACCGCTGGGCCACGTATCTGCGGCTCCGCGCCGAACACGCCGGAACCGGCCCCTGGGACTCGGGCCTGGTCCTCCTCGTCGACACGGCCCGCTACCCGCTGCGCGTCCGCGCGATCCACCGGCTGCTCCACCGGCTGCCGGTCGCCGACGCCGTCGCGGCCCTCGAAGGTTCCTTCCGCGTACGGAAGGTGGACGGTCCCCTCCCGCGGGCGCTCGACAGCCTCGCTGCCGCCTCGGAGGCATCGGGGACGTCGAGGACCGGAGGCAACGCGTATCTGCTGGCAGGCGACGGCGGCTTCCGCCTGGTCGACCGCCCGGACCCCGGCCTCCTCGCCCGTACGGTCCCGGCGGGCCCGCCGGAGGCCTGGCGCACTCTCGACGCGACCGTCCTGCACGCAACGTTGCTCGAGCATGTGTGGCAGGTCCCGGACAGCCCCGACCACATCCTCTACATCCACGACGTCGCCGCCGCCGTCGAACAGGCGGAGCGGCGCGGGGGAACAGCGGTCCTGATGCACCCGGTCCGCGAGGAGGTCGTCCGCGAACTCGCCCAGCAGGGCGTGACGATGCCGCGCAAGTCCACATCCTTCGGCCCCAAACCGGCCACGGGCCTGGTGCTGCGCAGCCTCGAACTCGGCTGAAGACAGACCTGAAATTCAGTCCTCGTCGGGTGGCGACTGATCGCCCCGTTCGGGTCGGTCGGGCTGACCGCCCTGTTCGGACTGGTCTGGCTGGTCCGCTCCGCCCTGCTGCGCCGGTGCCTCTTCGGCCCCCTCGTCGGCCGCCTCCGGGTCGAACGCGTCCGTGAACTCCACGCCGTCGAGCTCGGCGAGCCGGTCCGAGGCGTCCGTGGTCCCGCCCTGATCGGCTTCCAGAGCCTTGGCGAACCACTCCCGCGCCTCGTCCTCCCGGCCCACGGCGAGCAGCGCATCGGCGTACGCGTAACGCAGCCGCGCGGTCCACGGCTGGACGGACGTCGACGCCAACTCGGAGCTCTGCAGCGTCACGACGGCGGCCTCGGCCTGGCCCATGTCGCGCCTGGCGCCGGCCACGACGAGCCGCATCTCCACCTGACCCGCGCGGTCCAGCTTCTGCACCTCGGGCTCACCGGCCATGGCGAGCGCCCGCTCGGGCCGCCCCATGCCGCGCTCGCAGTCGGCCATCACCGGCCACAGCTCGACGGACCCGGTCATACGGCGGGCGGCGCGGAACTCGGCGAGCGCCTCCGCGTACTTCCCCGTGGCGTACGAGGCGAAGCCGGCGGCCTCACGCACGGCGGCGACGCGCGAGGCGAGCCGCAGCGCCACGCGCGAGTACGCGTAGGCCTGCTCCGGCTCGTCGTCGAGCAGCTTGGCGACCATGACCAGGTTCCTGGCGACGTCATCGGCCAGCGTCTTCGGCAGGCTCATCAGCTCCTGCCGCACAGCCTTGTCGACCTCGTTGCCCGTCACGTCCTCGGGGATCGGAAGCCGCTTGATCGGCTCGCGGTCACGGTCGCGGTCCCGCTCGCCGCGGGGACGGTCGTCACGGCGTGCGTATCCGCCCGAGCGATCGTCTCGACGGCCGAAGCGCTTGTCTCCCCGGTCGGAACCCCGCTCGGGGCGCCCGCGGCCGCCACCCTGCCCGTACGGGCGGCGGGGCCCGCGCTCGTCGCGCCCACGGAAGCCACCGCGCCCACCGCGCTCGTCATCACGGCGCGGCCCACGGGGCCGCTCGTCCCGGCCCCGCTCGCGGTCGCGATCGCGGTCGTCGTCGCGACGGGGCCCACGGGGCCTGTCGCGGTCCCGGTCGTCCCGGCGGAACGAGGGTCTGTCGTCCCGTCCGCGGAAGCCGCCGCCGCGCTTGTCATCGCGCCGCGGCCCACGCCCCTGATCGTCACGCCGGAACCCACCACGCTCACGATCATCCCGATCCCGCCGGAACCCGCCACGATCACGGTCATCCCGATCCCGCCGGAACTCCCCACGGCCGCGGTCCTCCTGATCCCTCCGGAACCCGGAGCGCTCACGCTCATCCCGGTCCCGCCGGAACCCGCCACGGCCGCGGTCCTCCTGATCCCTCCGGAACCCGGAGCGCTCACGCTCATCCCGATCCCGCCGGAACTCCCCACGATCACGGTCATCCCGGTCCCGGCGGAACCCGCCACGCTCACGATCGTCCCGATCCCGCCGGAACCCGCCACGCTCACGATCGTCCCGATCCCGCCGGAACTCCCCACGGCCGCGGTCCTCCTGATCCCTCCGGAACCCGGAGCGCTCACGCTCATCCCGGTCTCGACGGAACCCGCCACGGTCACGGTCGTCGTCGCGACGCGGCCCACGGGGCCGCTCATCGCGTCCGCGGAAACTCCCGCCGTCGCGGCCTCCATCGCGGTCACGGTCACGGTCCCGACGCGGCTCCGAGCCGCGGAAGTCCCGCCGGTCACCGCCGTCTTGGCGCCTCGGCCGGCGCTCTGAGCGCTCGGGCCGATCCTCGGGCGAGTTGGTGGACATCGACGTGACTCCTGTCTTGCGCTACCGCATTCATTCTCGCGCACCCGGCGGGCCGATGCGCCTCGGCAAAAAACAAAAAGGACCCTTGGTCCCAGCATGCACGCTGGGACCAAGGGTCCTCCAAAGATTGTTCGGCGGCGTCCTACTCTCCCACAGGGTCCCCCCTGCAGTACCATCGGCGCTGAAAGGCTTAGCTTCCGGGTTCGAAATGTAACCGGGCGTTTCCCTAACGCTATGACCACCGAAACCCTAGTCGCCATCCCGCAGAAACGGGGAATTCTTGGCGAGGGGCAGCGAACAAGCACACTCTTCAATTGAGATATTGCGATTCAACCGGAGCGACTGTTCGCAGTCCGGGAACCACACAGTGAACGCGAGCATCTGAGGACAAGCCCTCGGCCTATTAGTACCAGTCAACTCCACCCGTTACCAGGCTTCCATATCTGGCCTATCAACCCAGTCGTCTCCTGGGAGCCTTAACCCCTCAAC